>JAIROR010000016.1 GCA_031257415.1 Holosporales bacterium
AAAGGTTAACACGCGGTCGTTTTTCCCAATTATTTTTGCGGCAGTTAAATTTTTCTGTGCAAAATAGGTGGTTTGTTAATAGTTTGTTAAGGAAGTGGGCAAAAACCAAGGGAAAGCAATAGTTCCCCGAAGTCGATCCAGGTGCCGGCTCCGGTTATTCCTATTCCAATTTTTTTCTTATGGGACAAAAAAATTTCTTGCATAAAAATAAAAAAGCATGCTACAATATTATTGACACCTGTTCCTGCGGGCTCTGTTTTCCTCGAGAGCTTGCTGGGTTAACCAGGAGGATGTTGGTGTATGTCCGTGAAACTATGAGAAAAGTTTCAAGAAATCGACCCAGAAGTTGCCCCACGGCTAGTTTTATTCAGATTATCCTATTTCAAAAGAATCCATGCTTTACTACTGTTCCGGAGTCGTCTGATCATGTTCCGCTTCATAATCAAGTTTCAGGAAACGCAGCAATGGGTATAGGCCAAGGCCCTGAATAATCAACATAAGAATTACGACGGTTATGGTCAAAAAGATTATCATGTCGCGTTCGGGAAAGAGGCGGCCGTCCGCCAAGGTGACTGGAATTGCAAGGGCAATGGCCAAAGAAACGATTCCTCTCATTCCGGAACAGCTTATGACTATAAGATCTTTCCAGCTGAGAGGATCGAGAGAGAGCTTTATTCTGCCGAATTTCTCGAAATATGTTTCGCCCTTCTTGAAGCGTGGATAACTTCTATCCAAATTGATTTTATATACCGAGAGAACGACCGCGCGCACAGCAAGGGCCACAGCAAAAATTAGGAAAGAGCAAAAAGTTAGCCACAGCAGCAAGTTTCCAGGGATCTGCTTGATAACATGTGGAAATTCTATTCCGAGCAAGATGAACACCAGGCCATTTAGCATTGATGTTAGGGAAGCCCAAAGGATCTTGGAATCCGCCATGATTCTTTTATGATTGCCCCATATTTGATCGCTGTTTTTGGACATTAGCAAGCCAACCGTAGAAACAGCAAGAATTCCTGAGACCTCGAGACCTTCCCCTATTAGGAAAGCAATAAATGGCAACAATAAATTTAAACTGATCATGGCTCTGTTGTTGCTGTCCAGTTTTTGAGCGATTATTCTGAAGACATACCACAGGCCAGCTCCAACGATGATCCCCCCCCCAAGAACGAAAAAGAAAGCTATATAGGCTTCCCAGAATACGAAAGGTACTCCGGCGACTGCGGCCAGAGCGAAGCGGCACGCGATGAGCGCGGAAGCGTCATTTATCAATCCCTCTCCCTCGATGATTGTTTTGAGTCTGCGAGAAAGGCCGAGGTCTCCAGTTATGCCGAGGGCAGCAACTGCATCCGGAGGTGATAAGATGGCGCCGAGAAGAAAAGCCAGCGGCCAACTCATCTGAGGAATGCACATGTAAACAAAAATGGCAATTCCAAACATTGTTGCAAAAACAAGAGAAATAGAAAGAAAGGAGATCACGTTTAGGTTTTCCTTGAATTTCTTAAAGGATATATTGGTCGCGGCGTCATACAGCAGTGGCGGAAGGAATATCAAAAGGACAATTTCGGAATCAATCGAAATCCTTTGAAAGCCAGGAATCAGCCCGACTATTATTCCTCCAACTAATAGGAATATTGGATATGGAATTTTGGTTTTTGGAGAGATGGCTACTAGTCCAACCGAAATGGATAGAAGAATCATTATGATGGTATACTGCTCCACGTGATTACCAAACTTTAAACACACCACTCTCATGCTCTAATATTAACAGACAACCTCCACGCAGTGTTGCGAAAAATAAGCCAATATGCGGTCTTTGCGTTTTTCCTGATCCAGCAAGCTCCCATTTGAGAGGCTTGCAAAACTTATTTTTGATCCTCGCAAGAAATTTGTCGTAACATAATGCTAAGCGGTATTGGTAATAGCGAGTTTTGGTCGATGGATGAATTATTGTTTCCTCAGAGTATAGCGTCAAACATTTGTCATGAGATAGCAAACCATCTGAGTATTGCGAAGTTCTTGTATGACGAAATCAAGGAAAAAGCAAAGAAAGATGGGCTCCTCAATATGGAGGACACCGAGGAGATCGCCTCAAGCATCGAAATGCTGATCCTATTGATAGACTTTTATAGAAATGTCTATTCATCAATGGAAATCAAGAATCACGCTTTAAGCATCGTTTCTCGGATATACAGGATTAAAAACATAAAGTTTTCCGAACTAAGCTCAAAGCCAAGTGATTCTGCGACTGGTTGTGTGCCTGAGAAGATAGCGGCTATCATATTGTTTTCTATCTTGAAGCTGTGTAACGAAGATATAGAGATCATTTTGGATGCGCCAGCCAATAATGTTGTTATAAATATCAAAAAATATTCAGCCCAGTTTGAAAAAGACCTTGATAAGTTTCTAAACGCTCCCAGAACTTGCGATGCTTTGAATGTGCTTATGTACTACGCTGAAACACTTTTGAAATCCGAAAGATATTCCATAAAGACAGATAAAATAGCGAATAATCTGAGAATCATAGTATGGCCTCAAACATAGCCGCATACCAAATCAATAAAAGATTCTGGATTTTTCCGGATAAAAAATATCCATGGCAACTCGCTTCCCATGCTTCGATTTTTAAGCGGGGATGAACGGAAAGAAATCGACCGAAGACAATCAAAGACGACACATATACCCAAACACCAAAGATTGCCAGAGAGGAGGCTGGTTGCCATTGGTATTTCTGGGGGATTCAGTGTCGGAAAAATCCACAACCTTTCGTTGATTTGGTATATGTTGTATCTTGTGGTATAATCACGATGATACGTGTTATTTTGTCGAACTTTCATCATGAAATGCAAAGTTTTATTATCAGGGCTGTTGGTTTGCGTCTGTTCGTTCGGAGCTAGCGCTTCATTTTCAGCCACCAATCCCAATTCTGATCTTGACCTTGTCCCTAGTTCCAGTTCTCAAAATCCAGCCCCCAATCCCAATCCCAATTCTGATCTTGATCTTGTCCCTAGTTCCAGTTCTCAAAATCCATCTCCAAATTTGATTTCAATAAGCATGAAGGGTAGCGAGTTATTAGTAGTTAATCCCCCAGCTATAAAAAAAGATGGAAGGGAAATTTCTACACTTCGGATGACACTACATAATTGCGCGATTGCCCCAAATAATTCGTTCTTCCCCTCGTTTCCCGAGGCTGTGTGAAAACTAAAGAGACGGAGGTATTGGAAACGGGTCACCCATTAATAAAGATTTAATGCAAA
>JAIROR010000100.1 GCA_031257415.1 Holosporales bacterium
GGAACAATACCGTTCCATGTAGGGAACAATACCGTTCCATGTAGGGAACAATACCGTTCCATGTAGGGAACAATACCGTTCCATGTAGAGAACAATACCGTTCCATGTAGGGAACAATACCGTTCCATGTAGAGAACAATACCGTTCCATGTAGGGAACAATACCGTTCCATGTCCAGAACAATACCGTTCCATGTCCAGACAGATGCAAGGCAAAAATGGTGAGTTCGCAAAGGATTGAAAAATCAGATTGGCACCAGCCAGGCGCTTTGGAAATAGATGGTTTCCGAGTATTATTCCTAGAAACCTTTTTGTGTGCGAGAAATATTGTTGTTGCAATGATATCTGAATTGTTATAGTATTGTGTATAAGAGGTCTTTTATAACGTGTGAGGAAGAGTAAGATGAATATAGGATTTAAGTTAGGTTGTTATGTTGCGGCAATGGTCCTTGGTGGAGTTATTGGCAATGCATCAGCGATGGTGGCAGCGACAAGTGATACTGTGGCAATACCGGAATACACAGAAGGTGAAGATGTAATGTGGTCCTGGGGAGAAGATGGAAAGCCAGGATATCAACGATGGGAGACCAGAGAACTACTAAATGGACAGGCGAAATTGAAACTCTATAAGGGTGGTGATAGTGCACTCGAAGGTAAGTTTGTGAACGGTCTATTGGAAGGAGAAGGCAAGCTTACATACGGTGACGGAAGTGTATACGAAGGCACCTTTAAATCTTGTGAACCAACTGAGAATGGCAAACTTACGTGCAAAAACGGAGTAATATACAAAGGCGGGTTTAAAGATCGTTCGCCATCGGGGCAGGGCAGACTTATATACTCTGACGGTTCAACATACGAGGGCGAATTTAGGCATGGTGTGCCACGTGGGAAGGGTAAATTTACACACCCCGACGGAGAAGTGGAAGAAGGCTACTTAATAGAGGGTAAGTTTTATAAAGGTTAGATTGGCACCAGCCAGGCGCTTTGGAAATAGATGGTTTCCGAGTATTATTCCTAGAAACCTTTTTGTGTGCAAGAAATATTGTTGCAATGTGAGCCATGTGTTTTGAGGTTGTTTTCATTTCAATTTTTCCTCATGGGACAAAAATATTTCTTGCATAAAAATGAAAAAGTGTGTTACCATATTACTAACACCTGTTCCTGCGGGCTCTCTTTTCCTGGAAAGCTCGCTGGGTTAACCAGGAGGGGATTGGTGTGCGTCCGCAAAACCATGATGAAAAGTCTCGAGAAATCACTCCCCAGGTGGTCGATGCATGTGTGGTCGATGCATGTGCCGTCGCTGGTTGTTTTCTTTCCGTTTATCTTCGCTTGAAGAATTGAGGCAGGGCCGGGCCCCGGAAAAATCTACAATCTTCTGGTGGTGATCAGTAATCTTCTGGTGGTGATCAGTAATATACCCGATCACCAAAAGATTGCCAGAGAAGCAAGTTGCCAGAGATATTTTAGGTCTGGAAGAGCCGCAGTCCTTTGTAGATTAGGTATATGTCTTCGTTGTGTGGTTTATGTGAAACTTCTGCATTTCTCAGAAATTAGAGCAGCCGTACAGGTCGTCGGAACAGTTTGCGGAAAATCCAAAAACGTGTTAGTATTACTCTGTGAAGTTTAGGATTGATTGACTATGAATGGAAATGTGTTAGAGGCAGTTATTGGGGCTGTGGTTCTTGTTATTGCTTCCTTTTTCATATTTTTTGCGTATCAGACGAGTGGAGAAAAGATCGGTAGTGGGTATCCTCTTATTGCTAAGTTTGAGAGCGCAAATGGACTCGCGACTGGAGCAGACATAAAGATCAGTGGTATCAAAGTTGGGATAGTGAAATCTCTTTCGATAGGCGATGATTACCAGGCAAAAGCAATATTTCTGATAAAAGACGGAATTGAAATTCCGTCCGATAGTACTGCGGCGATCGTTACTGATGGCCTTATTGGCAATAAGTTTGTTTCGATATCGATTGGTTTCGAGAGCGAAATGTTGAAGCCCGGCGACGAGTTCGAAAGCACGAAGTCTGCAATAAATTTAGAAAGTATTCTGGACAAAGTGATTGCAGGGATGATAAAGGGATAATATGCCAAATAATGAGATGTTGCTACAAGGTATTCTGAAAATATTGGATGACAAAAAGGTTGTCGATATAGCTAGGTTTGATATGCCGGTTTCTTCCAGAAAGCTTTCCAATTCATACGTAATAGCGTCAGGCACCTCCGCGAGGCATATGCAGAGTGTTGCAGACTATGTATATACGCATCTTAAGAAGGGTGGGTTCTTCCCGACTGTGGAGGGAAATTCGAAATCCGGGTGGATGCTTATAGAGGCCTCAGGTATCGAAATTCACTTATTCAAGCCGGAATTGAGAGAGTATTATAATCTTGAAGAGTTGCTGCAGGCTACATAGTTCTGGAGTATCGTTTCGGCGGCCGTGTCTTCTGGTATTGGCAATTGGTATGCTATATACAATCTGTCTCGGGCGCGGGTCATTGCAACATACATCAGTCGGAGCAGGTCGTCCTCTTCAGCTTTGATATTGAGATCTATCAAATCTTGCAGTTCACTGAACGTCTCGCTGGCGTTTGGGCGAACTATAAATTGCATACTAGTGATCGTCTCTTTCCACAGAAATTTGCTCTTTGATATATCGCTTTTTAAGGAGAAATCTAAAAGAATGACAACTGGCGCCTCGAGTCCTTTGCTACCGTGAATTGTATTGACAACAATTTTGTTACTGTTGGTATTCCCAGGTGTCGTGCTTGGTATCTCAATATTGTTACTGTTAAACCACGTTATAAAATCAATTATGGAATCCGTTTTGTTGTATTTCATAACAGTTTCAAGGAAGCTATTCATAAGAGCTGGTTCGTCGTTGTTCTGAACAACAAAGGCAAGATGGTAAAAGAATTCCTGAACACTTTTTGAATTGGCGGCATCTATTATGTCGAATAGTATTGCTGCCTGCTCATTGAATCTTTCATTTTTTTTGAGGTTTTCGAAGAGGGAGCAATCTCGATCATGACATAGATCGAAAATGGATGATTCGTCCAGAGGACTGTCGAAGATATAGTTGCTTTTAAGAAGGCAAGCTAAAGCGTAGTCATCGTCGTTATTAATGGCGAATTCAGCTGCTGCAATAATATCCATAATGACCAGCGCTTTATTGAGAGATGTTCTATCTGGCCCCGCAACCTGGAATCCTCTATTCTGAAGTTCTGCAATTATCTCACTCACTTCGGATGATCTTTTTCTCGTGAGTATCATTATGTCTCCTGGATTGGCGCTGCCTTCCTCTACGAGTCTTTCTACCAAATCTGAAATACTTGGATATGAGGCGATGCAATTGCCGCCACCAGCTCCATCCGCTGCTTCCCCGATCAGCACCATCTCCGCAACACCTGGTTGATCGTCTCTATAGGGAATGTGTTTGTTATAGCCTTCGAATATCGTGCTAAAGACCCTGTTGACGAGTTCTAGAATCCGGGGTCTAGAGCGATAGCAAGTATCCAGATTGACAGTTTTGACAGTCCGGCCGGATTCCTTATACAACCTGTGAAAATCTAAAAACAGCTGCGGATTAGCATCTTGGAAATTATAAATTGATTGCTTGATATCTCCGACAGCGAAGAGCGTTGAGGCTGTCGCTCCGAGATATGAGATAATTCTCCACTGATCGGAATTCATATCTTGTGCCTCGTCTATCATGATATGTCTGATACGAGACCGCGTCATCGAAAGGACTGAATCATCAGTTTTCAAAAGGTTGTCCGCCTTATGAATAATATCTGCAAAATCTAAAGCATTTTCAGTTTGCTTTATCTCTTGATATTTATCGAATATTTTTTTTGTTAGAAGCAGAAATCCAATCGTCTTTTGGAGGGTTTTCTCCTTATTCCTGTTGTTTCTGTTGTGATGCATCGCATTTGCAATCTTGAGAGCTTCATTCTCTGGGAAACTCTTTATATTCTTTCTAATACTACCTGTCTTAGTTAGGAACATATCCTCAACATCTGAATAATTCATTCTGGCTAACGACGGCGGAAGATCTACTGGTATCTCTGGCACTATCCTAAAAAGCCTTCGGAGTGTGCTTTCATATTCGCTAATATCACTGTTTCTTTCGAAAAACCTATAGAACTTCGGCAACGTATTTAGCATCTTCTCCAATAGTCCTTCAAAAGCGTAACTGGAGATTATGTTTGAAATACTGCTTATGACGGAATTGTCACTACTATCGAACAGCTCTTTGAAGAACTGATCTCTGGCGAGCGAAAGATATTCCTTTGAGAGTATGCCGTCTATGATCTTAAAATCCGGCAAGATCTCAGCTTCAAATGGAAAGCGTTGAAGAAGGTCGTGACAAAACGAATGCACAGTCGTTATGTTCGTGTTGTCATCTACAAATTCAGTAAATAGATTGCGCGCTCTATCTAACAATTCTTTGCTCTGTTCGCCAATATTCATTTCATACTGGAGGTAATTACTAACAAAGTCATCTTTGCCAATAGCCAGTTGCTTGAGTATTGTCGATATCCTGTCCTGCATTTCCCTTGTAGCCGCATTTGTGAAAGTGATACAGAGGATGGAAGATGGAGAATTGCCAAGGAGCAGCAACTTCACATACCTATCAACAAGAACCTTGGTCTTACCAGAGCCAGCGGACGCAAACACAAAACAGTCAAAATTCGTATCGGTTGCATCATAGAAAGTCGTCTCATGAAATTTCCAATTCATTTCCATAGCGAAAAATGCCAATGATACCAACGACCAGCACGGAAAAGCAAAATGGTGCCCGGAGCCGGAATCGAACCAGCGACACAGAGATTTTCAGTCTCTTGCTCTACCAACTGAGCTATCCGGGCATTGTGTTCTATAATTACTCAAACCATGCCCAACACTATGAATGGTATACGATTTTGTCTGCTCTGTCCATAGTTTTAACAAACGATGTGCGCACGTTTTTGGCCAAACTCGGCAAGAAATAGAGGATATAGGCGAATTGATTTTAATCCGAGGAACTTAATGGATCTGTGTTTAAAAATTAGAATATTTGAGCAAAACCAATCGAAGACGGCACATTATTAACCACTTGGGATTGGTCTTGCAAGATTATCTTTTTTCTTTAAGTGGCACTCAGACCAATTTCATAAGGTCTCTTTCGTAGTTTTGCGGATGCATACACCAGCTCCCTCCTGGTTAACCCCGAGAGCTCTCAGGCTAAAAAAGCTTACGGGAACAGGTATCAATAATATGGTAACACATTTTTTCATTTTCATGCAAGAAAAATTTTTTGTCCCATGAGAGTGGACTTAAGAGCAGGAGGAACAGAAATAAACCGTTCCTCTTAATCGTTTATTTCCGTTCCTCTACAATATATATACTACCACAATTGGAATATTATTGCGACAATAATCTGTGGATTGGTTCAAAACATATGAGCTTATACACTCCTGATTCGTCTCAAAACATATGACTCATATAATGCACATAATAACTTTTGACGTAGCAACGAATATCATGTAAAGTTTTGTACGTGTGGTTGTCTCTTTAGTTATGTATTCAGTGTTTGGTATGAAAAGATTTTCGTTGTGCGTTTGTTGCGCGGCACTATTTCTTTCCGGGTGTTCCTCAGATCTCGATCTTGGTAAGTTTCAAAACAAGGGAGCAGAAGTCATTTACAATGCGGCGAAGCAGGAATTCGATAGGAAGAGATATTCCGACGCGGTAAAGATTTTTGACGAGCTTGAAAGGGCTCATCCGTATTCCAAGTTGGTTCCGCAGGCACAGGTCCTCAGGGGGGATTGCAATTATAAAATGAAGAAATATGGAGATGCTATATCTGAATACGAGATCTTCATAAGAACCCATCCTACTCATGAAATGGTTCAATATGCTCTATACATGCTCGGGAAGGTACACTATGAACAGATGCCAATAATTCAAAGGGATCAGGAGAATACTCTGAAAGCGAAGGAATACTTGTTTGCTTTGAAAAATAACTTTCCGAGCAACAAATACCAAAAATCTGCAGATGAGATGATAAAAGTTTTGAATAAGCAGTTGGCTGGAAAGGATATTTATATTGGCAAGTATTACCAGAAGAAAAAGAATTATCCGGCCTCTATCGAACGGTTCAACAGTGTTATTAATAACTATGGGGAAACAGATATGGCGCCTGAAGCATTCCACAGACTGATTGAGAGCTACATAGCCATGGAACTCTACGAAGAGGCCAAGAAGGTTTATGGAGTCATGGCCAAAAAGTTCCCGGAGTCAAGCTGGATACAGCACGCTCAGAAGATCATGTCTTCGTTCAGTCCAATAAATCCCCAGCCAGAAAAGTCCAAAACCCAATCCAAGGACCGAGCCAAAGCCCAATCCAAGGACCGAGCCAAAACCCAATCCAAGGACCGAGCCAAAGCCCAATCCAAGGACCGAGCCAAAGCCCAATCCAAGGACCGAGCCAAAACCCAAT
>JAIROR010000015.1 GCA_031257415.1 Holosporales bacterium
GATAAACTTTGAAAACATACGTTTTCAAAGTGGAATAATCGGAGCAAAACCAATCGAAGACGGCACATTACTAACCACTTGGGATTGGTTTTGCAAGACTTTTTCAATTCTTGCACATCTCGACTGCAACTCCCTCGGTCGCGAAGCGAAACGCAGATACACAGGGCACGCATCTCGGTTGCAACTCCCCCGGTCGCGAAGCGAAACGCAGATACACAGGGCACGCACCTCGACTGCAGCCACCCCGGTCGCGAAGCGAAACGCAGACACACAGGGCAGGCATCTCGACTGCGGCCATCTCGACTGCGGCCATCCCCGGTCGCGAAGCGAAACGCCGATACACAGGGGCAGGCATCTCGACTGCAACTCTCCCGGTCGTGAAGCGAAACGCAGATATACAGGGCACGCACCTCGGCCCCAGTCATCCCGGTCGCGAAGCGAAACGCAGATACACAGGGCGTCTCTCGTGGCAATCTTCCTGTTTCTGAATCGCTCGTCACCCAGGTTCTTGCTGTTCTTTTATAGGTTACCAAAAACTAAAAGCCTCCTGTAAAAATAGACTCACAAGAAAGCCACCAGCAAGCGGGGTAACCAACTCCGCCCACCTTTTTATAGGTTATCACATTTTTTTTCGTTATGCAACTATTTTTTTATGTCCCATCACATTTTTTTTCATATTTTGCAAAAAAAGATTTTTGTGTGCCCATTCGTTTATAGCAAAATTTCTCTTTTGCCGGAGTGATTAGGAGGAGATACAACTCCTTTTTCTTCCATTTCTTCAATAATTCTTGCGGCTCGGTTATAGCCTATTTGCAATTTCCTTTGGATATAGCTTATCGAAACTTTTCTATCATTTTGAACTACTTCGAGGGCTCTTTGATACATATTGTCGGCTCCCGATTGGAAGCCAGATCCCGCCGAGTCACAATCTTCTGACAGCATATCGGAGACAATATCGACGTATGATGGGTCCTTTTGAGTTTTGATATATTCGACCACTCTTTCGACCTCGTTGTCTCGCACGAACGGACCATGCACGCGGGTCACTCGTCCTCCGCCAGCCATGTATAACATGTCGCCCTGCCCTAGCAGTTGTTCCGCCCCCTGCTCTCCAAGGATCGTTCTACTATCTATCTTGGAGGTTACCTGAAAGCTTATTCTTGTCGGGAAATTGGCTTTTATCGTCCCTGTGATTACATCGACGGACGGGCGCTGCGTTGCCATGATAAGGTGTATGCCCGCTGCTCTCGCCATCTGAGCCAGCCTTTGAACTGCCGCCTCTATGTCTTTTCCAGCGACCAGCATCAAATCAGCCATTTCGTCAACTATAACGACTATATATGGAAGCTTTTCAAAATCAAGCTGCTGCGTCTCAAAGATTGGGCGGCCGGTTTCTTGGTCAAATCCAGTCTGGATCTTTCGAACTAGTAGATCTCCTTTCTCCTTTGACTCCTCAATTCTCTTGTTAAATCCGTCAATATTTCTAACTCCAAGTTTTGACATTTGGCGGTATCTGTTTTCCATCTCACTCACGGCCCATTTAAGGGCAAAAACAGCTTTCTTTGGCTCAGTGACAACTGGAGTTAAAAGATGTGGAATTTCATCATAAACAGAAAGTTCCAGCATCTTTGGATCAACCATTATGAGCTTGCACTCATCAGGAGTAAACTTGAAAAGAATAGATAAAATCATATCATTTATCGAAACAGATTTACCTGAACCTGTCGTCCCTGCAACAAGCAGGTGCGGCATCTTTGCAAGATCTGCCATTACCGGATTTCCATTTATGTCCTTGCCAAGAATCAGCGGAATTCCAGTAGTAAAATTCTTGAATGAATCAGATGACAGAAGCTCAAGCAAGTAAACAGTCTGTCTGTTCTTGTTCGGCAGCTCTATACCTATTGCATTTTGCCCAGGAATTATCGAAATCCGAGCAGAAATAGCGCTCATAGATCTTGCTATGTCGTCACTCAGACTTATTATTCTTGATGTCTTTATCCCCGCCGCAGGCCGGAACTCAAACATAGTGACAACAGGGCCTTGTCGAACATTTATGATATCTCCCTTGATACCAAATTCCTCGAGAACATTCGTGAGCTCCGCAGAGAGGGCAGCTATTTTTTCATCGCTTATTAAGCCAGCCCCAACCGATTGCTTGTGCTTATCGAGAAGTTCAAGAGGCGGAAGCGAATATGCTCCACTCATAGCCGGCTTTATATTGACTTTATTTTGATCAGCTGGCTCCAGCTCTGCATGAGCATTTCCTTCTTCTTCTTCGATAATACCAAATTCTTGCAGCTGCTGGATCTCCGCATTATTAACTTCTTTTTTCTTAAAAAATTGAATCTTTTTATTTATAAACAACCTCAGTTTCACAACTGGTTGTTTCTCGTGGAACAGAATCCACGCAATGGAAATTATTGTCGCAAAGAAGAGGAGCAAAGGAAAGAATATGTCGACACCAATACTTTTGGCGAGCTTTGATATAAACTCTTGGAGAACGATGCAAACAACGATTATTACTGGAATGATAAAGTATCTCGCCGATATGAACAAAGCTTTTTTGCATATAAAAATCCATACAATAGATAACATAATGAGCAACAATATATTAGCCCCGTAATTCTTGACTACTTCAACAAAGATAAGCTTCGTTAAAACATATCCCAAAACTCCCCCTGCGAGGTATGTTATTTTGAATTTGTAAAAAGAAGAAGCCGCAGTGAAAATTATGCAACCGATAATAGTGAAGGAAGAAAAAATCAACATTTTGTGCTTTATATAATGCAAATTATCCGTAATTAGTTTCCAGCCCCAAATGATCAACAACGCGCATATTGCGAAGCTGAATACCCCTACGTATTGAATAAATAAATCAGCGATATATGCCCCGTATATCCCAAATGCATTATCGAATTTATTAACAGTCGACGCAGTCGAAAGACAGCTATCGGTTGGAGAATACGAATATAACGACAGCAGCAAGCAAGAAGCAAAGAGTATCAGAAACACTCCTATCGACTTTTTATGTAGCAATTCCATCGAGCCGCGTAATCATTTTTACTAGTACATGCCTAATTATACTCCATATCTCGGCAAGCTTGTACAAAGTCGTGTGTATACACATAACATCCTGAGGCAAACCTGAATCTCTAGAATAGAGTATAGCCTTTCACGTGTGGCGACGCACGAATTCAGAACATCTATTGATATATTTCTTCAAAATATCGTGCGAGATATCAATAAATTCCTGGGAGGTAACTGCCTGACATATCGCGCTGTACTGCTCTTGATTTGTTTCTTTCTTAAATGCTTCGATATTATAGTTCAAGCAATTACTTAAAAGAACGATCGGAAACGAGACATTCTTCATAACATAGTCTTCTGAGCATTGGAAATTTTCAGATTTATACGAATCTAGGTCGTTTTGGACTTGAAAAATTATTCCTAGGCATATGCCAATAATCGCCAATTCTTTTGCCTCATTAAATTTATCGTTTGAAAGAAGAGCACCGAGAAGGCAGCATAATTTGAAAAATGGAGCCGTCTTCAAGTAGGCCATTCGTATATATTCATCGATCGAGGAAGATTTGCTGTTGTTCATATTCTGTTCCAGAATGGCCCCATACGCCGTCGCTTCGCATTCTCTGATGAAAATACGCCTGATATACGACGAATTACTATGCAGCTCCATGAAATCTCTTATTGATCTTATCAAAAGCCGGTCTCCCAACAATATGCTGTATTTCACGCCGTACTCTGCATATTGTGACCTTCCGTTTCTACGAGTTGAGTTATTGTCTATAACGTCGTCGTGTATTAAAGTTGCACTGTGAATATCCTCAATAATAGCTATAGTCCTGTGATACACAGGATCATCTCTTTGCCCACCACCACACATATAATACAATATCGACCTTATGCGCTTTCCATGTTGTGTTTTGATGTATTGTTTGCTTTTGGCAAGTTCTGCTTCGTATATCTCCCTCCTATCGAGGATTGCCTGGATAATACCATTAAACATTCTTGCTCAACGCCTTGAACTCAAATCTATTAAAGAATTCTTTGAAATCTCCTCTAACACTTGTTTTATATTCAAATGGAATATCCAACTCATCGCGCAATCTTACAAGTTCTCTCGCATCAAACGCCATATTTATATTTTCTTTTAGAGAATCGTATTTCTTGCGATGTGGTAATTTATCAAGATTACGTGCCAAATTATCGAGGCTACCGAACTCATTGATAAGGGTGGCAGCGGTCTTGGGCCCAATTCCAGGAACCCCCTTAATGTTGTCCGAGGAATCGCCGGTGAGCGCCAGGAGGTCTAAAATGAGCAACGGATTTCGGACTCCAAACTTGGCAAATATATCATCCGGAGTTATGTATTTCTGCTTCATCGGATCGTATATATTAATGTAGTTCGGTATGTCAATGAGCTGCAACAAGTCTTTGTCAGAAGAAATTATATTAATAATATATTTGTTTTTCAGCTTTTTGACATAGCTGGCAATTATATCATCCGCCTCATAGCCATGAATCGACACAGAGGTGAATCCAAAATAATCGGCAGCCTCTTTTATAAGGGGAATCTGCGCTATCAATTCTTCTGGAGCTTCCTTTCTATTCGCTTTGTATTGGCTTCCTCCAGCTAGCTCGTTCCTTTTGAGATTCGAGCGCCGGCCGTCGAAGGCAGCTATGAACATCGCCTCAGGAAATATCTTCCCCATCTTCAGCATGGCATTGCAAAAACCGTATAAAGCTCCCACTTCTTGGGCATTAAAAGTAAGGCGCGGTAGTGCAAAGAATGCCCTATAGATGAAGCCCGATATATCAAGAAGATTTACAACAGCTCCAGAAGCACCGCCGGTCATCGAACCTAGCCGCCAATACAAAAGTCTCCTATATTCTGGCAAGGCCGCCACAAGAAATCTACTATAAAAATTCATGCTGCGCCATGGATATTTCAGTCCTGGAGAAAATTCAAAACCTCTTGTTGCCAGAGTCTTTTGTTAATTAAATATATGCCCCAATCACTTAACTCTACAAACTCATAGCCAAAATTGATATCATCAGTGATATTGAATTCAAACGTAATCATGGATATGGATTTTGATGTTGTTGTTATAGGAGCTGGGCCTGGAGGGTATGCTGCCGCCGTCAGATGCGCTCAACTTGGGCTTAGAGCTGCCATCATTGAGAAAGGGAAGAATCTCGGCGGAACGTGCATGAACATTGGGTGCATTCCAACGAAAGCTTTGCTAGAGGCCGCCAACGTTCGGTCCATCGTTGAGTCTTCCTCAGGATTTGGAATAGAGTCGATTGTCAAGACAGTTGATTTCGAAAAAGTGTTTTCAAGAGCGTCGGATGTGATTTCGACATTAAACAATGGGCTATTTGGACTTATGGAGGCAAATGGAATCAAGGTTATAAATGGAACAGCATCATTTCTCAACAAGAACACAGTGCTTATAAGTAATGAAAATAGGGTTACTGCAAAGAATATCGTTATAGCAACAGGTGCTCTTCCCAAAACGCTGCCATCTTCCGTCACCCCAGATGGGTTACTTCGGGAAGATCTCGTTTGGACTTCCAAAGAGGCGCTCGAATCTAAAGTGTGTCCAAGAAACATTGTTATTGTTGGCAGCGGAGCAATTGGTATTGAGTTTGCCTCGTTTTACAATTCAATGGGCTCTAAAGTCACAGTCGTTGAAATCCAAGATAGGATTCTCGTGAATGAAGATGAGGAAATTGCAAAAATGGCTTTGCGAGAGTTTACTGAGAAAGGAATTAATTTCATTCTCAAAACAAGTATAAACAAAATTCAGCAATATAATAATGTAATTGAAGTTATTTATGGTAATGACAAGCGCAAAATATTTGATGCTGGCCTCGTTGCGATCGGGGTTGTTCCAAATACAAAGCATTTAAATCTTGAGAAGATTTCCGTGAAGACAGGGGCGGGCGGCAATATAATCGTCGATAACAAAATGGAGACATCGGTCAAAGGAATTTATGCTGTCGGAGATATCACGAATCCTCCGTTTCTCGCTCATAAGGCTTCGCGCGAGGGAGCCATATGCGCCGAAAGTATCGCTGGAATTTCCGAAACTCGGCCTCTGGATCCCCTGAAGATTCCAGCCTGCACGTATTCAAATCCGCAGATTGCCTCTATAGGAATGACGGAAAAGAAGGCAGTTGAGTCAGGGCAATCGATAAGGATCGGGAAAGCGTATTTCAAAAGCAATGGCAAATCCATGGCGATTGGAGCGGATTCTGGATTTATAAAGGTTATATTTGAGGATAAAACGGGAGAGTTGCTCGGAGCTCACATGATAGGCCATGACGTTACGGAAATTATATCTGTATTTTCAACTGCTATTTCCGCGGAGTTGACGGATAGGGAATTGCTGAATACTGTATTCCCGCATCCAACAATCTCTGAATGTATACATAATGCTGTGCTAAACTCTCTCGGTAGGGCAGCATGAAGCTCCTGTTTAAAAAAACATGTCTGCTCCTTATGGTGCTATTCGCTGTCGGGTGCGAAGCTCCCAGAACACCAGTGGGGAAAGTAGCCCGATCAAGCAGGCCATACTATTGCAAGGGGAAAAGGTATAAACCACAAAAGTTTTACGAATATGATAAAGTTGGATTGGCATCGTGGTATGGAGGCAAGTTTCACGGCCGAACAAAAGCTTTTGGAGAAACTTTTGATCAGTATGAATTCACGGCAGCCCATAAAACATTGCCAATTCCATCAGTCGTTAGAGTAACGAATCTCAGAAACGACAAATCAGCCATCGTAATTGTTGATGATAGAGGACCGTATTGCCGTGGCAGAATAATAGATCTGGCGTATGGGGCAGCGGAGGCCCTGGATCTCCATAGATACAAACCATCACCAGTCAGAGTGCAATCTCTTGCCAAAGAAAGCCTCCGGCTCTCAAATTACATCGGCGACCATAAAAAAGAAGTCCAAGAAGGCCGCCTGGCATACGTATACAAGTGCAAGGTGGCCA
>JAIROR010000059.1 GCA_031257415.1 Holosporales bacterium
CTTTAGAGCAACTTCTTACAACTGTTATGAATACCTTATTATTCCTTTCTAAGACTCCAAATACAGGAGTTTTACCGGCAGCTCCTCTACCTCTTATTCTTCTAGCTCCAAAATAAGATTCGTCTAACTCTACCTCTCCTGAAATTAGTAAAATCAACATGACAGAGTATGACGAGCTACTCTGCCATTGCTAGAAGTTAATTTTTTTCAGTTAAGCCATAGCATGATAAGAGTAACAAACGTTTCAATGAAAGAAAGAAGCGGATCTACGAGGCATATCAGCAAGAGCAAGATGATCATAATAACTCCACCGACTCCCGAAACAGTATAATATAAATACCTGCAAAGCATGCCTACACCCTTGCAGACGACATTTAGCACACTCTTGCTTATGTTTTTCGCATCCATCTTATTCTCCTACTAGAAAACAATCAACTTGTTAATATAAATACTATCACAATAAAAGCATTATTGCAATAACGCCCCAATAGTGAATGCAAAGACAACAAAATGAAGAATCGCCTCTTCTTTAGGTTTATATTGGAGAGATTCTTTTTTTGGATGACAATACATACGTAATAAGGGTGCACACTATAACAACACCTATAAATAGTGTGGAAAAAGCGTTAATTGCAGGAGTTATCCCGATTTTGACATTTGAAAAGATAAGAATCGGGAGGGTGGTGGAGCCCGGCCCTGATAAAAAACTTGCGATAACGAGATCATCCAGGGACATTGTAAAAGCCAATAACCATCCTGCCATTATTGAATTGCTTATTATTGGGATGGTTATGTGCATAAAAACCTGAAATGGAGTCGCTCCAAGATTCAAAGCAGCCTCATCTATTGATTTATCAAAGGTTGATAGGCGAGACATAACTGCCATATGGACATATGACATTGATGCAACGATATGTCCGATGGTGACGCTTATAACCCCTCTTTCTATCGAGAATCCAGCCGTTTTTTCTATAATGATAAAAAGCATAAGCATTGAAAACCCAGTAACTATTTCTGGCATAACAATTGGCATATACATTGTTCTACTGAGAAATTTTTTCCCGGGAAACTTTTCGCGTCGTGTGGTTGCAACGGCGGCCAATACTCCAAGAATTGTAGCTCCAGTGGCAGACATAAAAGCTATTTCAAAACTTGTTAATGCCGCTCTAAGCAGGTCGACATCCTGAAAGACTGACCTAAACCACTTGAGAGAGAACTTGGTCCATATTCCCATGACTTCTGATTCACTGAATGAAAAGAAGATCAGGAAAAAAATCGGGATATACAGAAATGCAAATCCAAAAATGAGAAACGTAATACTTGTTCTGGAAATCTTTTTCATAAATAAAACTCCTAAAACGATTCGTCTCTCATCATGTCAAAGTCGCGAACCTTGACCTGGGACCAGCGCCTTGTCATAAGCTTATCAAATTCGTTATCACTTTTGGAGAAGCTTGGAGTGCCAATCAACAAATTTTCTATATTTTGGTCCGTATTTTGATCTGAACTTGTTGTGGAAGCTCCTGAATACTCAGAAATTCTCCTGCTTACTTTACTATCAAGCAAATAATTTATAAACTTGAAAGCGTTCTCCGGATGGGGAGCAGATTTGGGAACACACATACAGTCTATCCAAAGGAGTCCACCGATTCTTGGGATTATGTATTTCAATCTCTTATTGATGCCGTTCGAAGCTCTAATTGCTCGAGTGATATTGTCCGAGGATCCTATCCCAATACATACGCTGCCATCCAATAGATCGTTAATAATAGTGGTAGAGGAGAATTTTGTTATGTATTTCCTAATCATCGCAAAATGCTTGATAAATGGCTTTATATCAGATTTGTCACGAGTATTTGGGTTAAGTCCAAGATATTGCATCGTCTGCGGAAAGATATCAATGAATTCGTCCGGAAAACTCACGCCATATTTATACAATTTCTGAATGTTGCTAGGGTTCAGTAGAATATCATACGAATCTATCTCAAGATTCCCAAACACTTTATTTATAATATCCTCGTTTATTGCTATTCCTATCGTTCCCCAAAGATAAGGGATTGTGTTCTCAATATTCCCAAAAGCGTTTCTAAATTTTTCAAGTATCTTGCCGTTGATGTTGGAAACGTTCCGAATCTTCGTTAGGTCGAGTTTTCTATAAACATTCATAGCAAATTGCCTGCTCGCGTACGGAGTTGCTTGAAGTCAGGAGTTTTGCTTCTAGTGAGTCGTTGTTATCATAAAAATCGTATACTACCTTGATTCCGGTTTGGTTCTCAAAATCTTTAATTACAGAAATCGGAATTATTCCATACCAGCCATACACATTTACGACGTTATTCGTTTTGCTCACACTTTGCCAAGCGAAGAACAGGACGATACAACTCAATACGGATACAAATACCTTTCTAACGCCGAACATGAAAGCTCTTCCCTTCTACGTCGATAGTCATTCATTGAAATAAATTTTACAACAAAAAGCCGTCGAACTGCGGCAATTTCTCAACGATCTTTCAATTCACGACCATCGCCATTTCTGTTTCACATCTGTTGTTTGGATTTGGAAAACACATCTATACCAAATCAACAAAAGATTGTGGCTTTTCCAGACCTGAAATATCTCTGGCAACTTGCCTCCTCTCGGACAATCTTTTGGTGTTTGAGTATACATTCAGGATATTATGAGAAATCATGTAGATACAAATTATTTTATTTATGTCCCATGCAATTTTATATATATTTACAACAAGTTTTGCAAAGCTTGCTTATCCTTTCAAGATAGCAAAACATCAATTACACTAGCTCGAAAGCCGTCTTCTGGGGCACTTTCAGAGAATCATCGCCCGATTCCGGGACGCATACACCAACCCCCTCCTGGCTAACCCCGCAAGCTCTCGAGGAAAACAGAGCCCGCAGGAACAGGTGTCAATAATATTATAGCATGCTTTTTTATTTTTATGCAAGAAAAATTTTGTCCCATCTTTGTTCCATGAAAAAAAATGGAATGAAGCAACCGGAGCCGGCAGCTGGATCACTTTCAGAGAATCATCGCCCGATTCCGGGACACATACACCAACCCCTTCTTGGCTAACCCCGCAAGCTCTCGAGGAA
>JAIROR010000003.1 GCA_031257415.1 Holosporales bacterium
TACCACAAAAGTATTAATTTTCCGTTAAACTTGACAAAAATTATTTTTTATGGTAGAATTATTCGGGGCACCTTTTGAAAAAATTCTTCAGAATTTGCACAGTTTTTGAGCGGCAAATAAGTAAAACAGAATGTAGTATTCCGAATACTGAGGGCCAAAAAGTTAACAAAGTCTTAATTTTTGGTTGGTTTTGCTGATTATTTTTTTTGCGGGCCAGTTTAGTTTTTCTATATGAAATAGAGGATTTTTTAGTAGACCGTTAGAAGAGTGGCAAATAATAATCCAAAAAGAGTAATCTTATGAAATCGATTCAAGGGCCGCCCCTGATCGATTTCATTCCAGATACCCACTTTAAAAGCGAATGCTTTTAAAGTTTTATCATTAGAATAGTATCCCGAATACTGAGCCCCGAAAAGTTAACAAAGTCTTAATTTTTGGTTGGTTTTGCTGATTATTTCGTCAGTGGTTTGTTAAGGAAGTGGGCAAGTAATATGCTTGTTTCCTTGTTTCGGAATCATTTTGTGATTTGGCTTGTATCCAGTCACCACAAAGACCGTCGGAGAGGAGACAAGTTGCCATGGATATTTTTTGGCAGATTGCCATGGATACTTTTTTGACAGGTTGCCATGGATATCCTTGTCCGGAAGGATCAACAATCTTTTGTTAATTGAGTATAGTTCTTTGATTTCTTGAGGGCGTTTATTCGACAATATTAAGTTTCGCGTCGTATTCCTTTTGTTCAATGAGGAGCCCCCCCGATCTTATTGGACAAATACCGATGCACAGTCCTGTTTTGTCATCGATTTCGAACATGGCTCCGCAAACGGCTGCATTGCCGGAAGCTGGCACCATACGCGAGTACATGTTGAGTTTATCCACGAAGCGACATACAGACGTTCCATATTCCATACCGATAATAGAATCGTAATCTCCACACATTCCGGCATCTGCCAAAAATCCAGTTCCTCCTCTGAATATTTGAGCGTCAGCCGTTGGGACATGCGTGTGAGTTCCTGCAAAGAAGCTCACTCTCCCATCGAAATATCTGGCGAACGCTATTTTCTCAGATGTTGCCTCAGCGTGGATATCGACGGCGATAGCATCGACGTTGTATCCGATTCTGTATATTTTCAAGAGATCCTCAAGGCACTGAAACGGATCGTCATTAAGTTCCATAAAAATACGGCCAATAACATTAATAACAAGGATCTTCTTGCCGAGCCTCGGAACACTATGAATGCAAAACCCGTGCCCGGGAGTATTCCTTGGATAATTCAGCGGCCTGATCAATCTTCTTTCAGAATCGAAAATTTGTATGTCTCCCTTCTGATCGAACGAGTGATTTCCGAGAGTAATAACGTCGACGCCAGCTTCGAACAGCTGTTCGCAAATGGAGGCTCTTATTCCGAATCCATGCGAAGAGTTCTCGCCATTTGCAATGACGCAATCTATTTTGAGGCGAGCCTTGCTCTCAGAAACGTATTTCTTAACGGCTGTTCTTCCAGATTTTCCAACAATATCTCCTAGAAATAGTATTCTCATGACTGCTTTGGGGACGGCCCTTTGGACAGCTCTCTGGCCAGCTTTTCGAGATTTTCCCGATCTATCTTGATGTACGCCATTGTCTCAACCTTCGTGAAAGTTTTCGAAAATATCTCAGAGGCTTTTTTATCCCTAATCTCATTCGCGAAATCTTCATCTTTGATTTCCGAAATCTGCGGAGATTCTTTGCTGATAGTGTAATAGAGATCCACAGAATTTTTGTCATCTGGAGCTTCAACAGTAATAATCTTACTACATGCTGCATTGAGTATATTGAGCATAATAGGATTTTGAACTGACTCTTCCTTATCCTCAGGAGTGATCTTATTGTCGGAGCAGATCTTTTTCATCTCTTCCGCCGTTGCTGCTTTTTGCAATTTCCCAATCAATTCGGCGGCTTGTTTGTTATCCTTCGACGTGAACAGGCCTCCTCGATATTGGACCCGCGCCTTAATGTATTTATAAACCGACTCAGAAGATCCAAGCCGCCCAGCCTCCGCAACATCATCTAGGAATACTATCTTAATTCCCGTATTTGTTCTAATGGTTCCGCTGAATTCTTTGGGTTTCAATGGAGCAACAGCATTCGCGGTCTGCTTATCAAGGCTATTTAACGACACCCAACCGAGATCTCCGGTATTCCCTCTATAATTCCCTTGGGAAATGTTTTCAGCCAATGACACAAAATCAAATCCATCTTTCAAAAGCTTGAGAATCTCGCTCGCATTTTGAATAACTTCCTTTTCTGATTTTTTATTGTCTATACGAAGATATATTTCATACACATGATATCGCTTCTGCTTAATCTCTTTAGCATATTGCTTCTTGCGCTCAGCGATTTCTTCATTGGTTACGGCCACTTCCCCTCTCATTGCCTGGATAATCGTCTTCTCCAGAATTTTAGAAGAAAGGTTCTGTTTGAAAATTTCAATGTTGATTCCTCTGTTTCTGAACTCATCGCCAAGCTCTTCAACGGTCATTCCGTTTCTTTCCGCTATTTCATGTATTCTTCTGCTGATTTCAGAACGGGGAACCGTAATACCGTTTCTCTTGGATACTTGCTTCTGGAGCACTTCTTGAATGAGTTTCTTTAGGATACTCTCTACAAGTCTCGAGGTATTCTTATTAAATTCTTTCCCAGATACGAATAGTATATATCTAAGCGTATTCTTAATATCTTCATTTGTAATAACGTCGACATTAATTTTTGCTACGGTATAAACATTTCCCGGCTTCTCCCCAGTAACCCTTCGTGGCCCTCTAGAGTGTTTCTTGGCCTTCATTACCTGCAGTGTCTGTATAACCGCATCTTCTCCCTCTGTCTCGTCGTCATTCCCCGCCTTATCAGAAATTTCGACCGACACCCCTTCCCTTTTCTCGGCATTACCGGAATCGGCAGCGTTTCCTTCGGAGGTGGCAGCGGTATCACCCTTGGAAGAGTCGGAAGCCTCACCAGGGCCAGCTTTCTTGATCCCAATTTTGCTACCAGTTCCGGCTTTATTGTTGACTTTTCCATCAGCGGCTATAGAATTTCCCTCCGCAGTTTCAGCCATTTCCTTCTCCTCATTTCGGCAAACTCCCTCGGGAAAAACGAGCCCCTCCATCAGACAACAAACCATCGAAACCACCAAAACTTTTGCAATCATCCTGTAACACAAAAAATACCAATCACCCATGATGGCATTATACAACAAATCAAGATATTGATCTAGGTCTGTAAATGCGAGGAACGGATTTCCTCAATTAAATCTCAAAATGAAATCTCAATTGGCAAACTCAGGGGCTATTAGTTCGGATTGATTTTGCAAGATTATTGCCTTTTCTCCAAGCGAACACTAGATTGACTTGAATCGATTTTGTAAGATTATCTTTTTTCTTTTTTTAGATTGCTTCTGAAAACTTAAATCATAGAATTGTTATTTCTTTTTCACAATCTTTCGAAAATCCCTCCAACCTTAACCATTCCTTAACCTTTGTA
>JAIROR010000048.1 GCA_031257415.1 Holosporales bacterium
CTCTTCTAGTTCCTCTTCTAGTTCCTCTTCTAGTTCCTCTTCTAGTTCCTCTTCTAGTTCCTCTTCTAGTTCCTCTTCTAGTTCCTCTTCTAGTTCCTCTTCTAGTCCTTCTTCTGGTCCTTCTTCTAGTTCCTCTTCTAGTTCTTTTTCTAGTTCCTCTTCTAGTCCTTCTTCTAGTTCCTCTTCTAGTTCTTCTTTACCGGGTTATGAGGAATTGTTTGTGAAGTATGAATTGGGAAAAGGTTTTTGTATGTCTATTGTGCAATGTTTATTGCTCAAGAAGGAATGTGAAAAGGATAAGTGTAAAGAGAAGGAAAGTAAGGGTCTTGAATGGTATGAAATGCCTAGATATCTTGTTAAGCCGTTTGAGCGTCTTGTCGGGTCGTGCGGCCAGAAAGAGTTTAGGTTTGCTGAGTGGTGTTACTGTGTTGGGAAGTCAGCGTCGTATAACGTATTTTGGTCTATGGCATCTGAATGGTTGGAACGGTTTGAGGAGATCGCGTCTAATCTGTCTGAATTTGCTTCGTTTTGTGAATGTTTTGGGGTTGTTCTGTCTCCTGGTATTAATAAAGCGATTGCAGGGATTGAGATGGAGGCGCCGTTTATTAATGGAGGAGAGGCCGATCTTTGTTACGCTAAGCACTTGTGCAAAGTGGGCGTGGTGTTGTGCGAATTGCGCAGAGCTTTTCAAGAAAAGATGAAAGAGGAAAAATTGAGCAGTCTAGGGCTTGAAGAGATAATGGTGGGAGTGAGCAAATTGTGCAATGGAGGCAAAAAGAGCACTAATAAAGAAAAGATAAAAGAGGAAGATGAATTGAGCTCTGAAGGTGAAAAGGACGCTGAATTTATTGCTGTGCATCGAGCCGAACTTGTAGTGGTGCATAAAGAAGTCAAGTATAAATACTGCCAAATGTGTTATGAAAAATATTATCGTAAGTTGTGTGATATATTTGGGTTGCACGGATGGTTCACGTCGAAATTTGATAACTGGCTAAAGTTGTGTGAGGAGCGTCAAGAGCTCTTGAATGAACACAAGCAGCAGCAGAAAGAGAAACTTGAAAAAGAATCCAAATTGCATGTCGAATCACCTGAAGATCACAAGGGGCACCTTGGCAATGTGTTCAAAAAGCGCGATATCGAATATTCTAAATGGCGCGAGCAAAAACTTAAAGAGTTAGAAGGGAAGAAAGTGTGTGATTTCAAGTTAAAATTTAAAAAACCCAGCGAAGAGTACGAGACGATCAAAGATGAACTTGAGGTGATTTACGGTAAACTTAAGAAGAACAAAGGTAGATGGAAAGCAGTTGGCGAGAAACTCAAGAAGATTCCAGGTGAATTGAAAATAGTCGACGGTAAACTTAAGGACGACTCAGCGGAATTGGAAAGAGTCAAGCTCGGAGTTAAAGAGAACTCAACGGAATGGAACAAAGCCGACAGTAAATTTAAAGAGAATTCAGAAAAAAGGATAGAACTTGATAATAAACATAAAAAACGCCTCCGTGAACATGAAGAGTATAAAGGCAGATATACCCAAACCAAGCAAGATAAAACCAAGCAAGGTAAACCCAAGCAAGATGTTGTGACTAAGGGAGGTTACCAGTATGTCGAACGGAGTGGGGAAGGATATACTTATAAAGGCGAGTGTAAGGATGATAAAAAGAATGGATTTGGCAAATATATAGAAAAAGACGGTACCTACGAAGGCGAGTTTTTGGATGATAAAAAGAACGGATTTGGCGAATATAGGCTGAAGAACGGAGATCTCTATGAAGGCGAGTTTTTGAATGATAAAAAGAACGGATATGGCGTATACAAGCAGAAGAATGGAAACCTATATGAAGGCGAGTTTTTGGATGATAAAAGGAATGGATTTGGCAAATATACCTGGGGAGATGGAGGTAGCTATGAAGGCGGGTTTAATGGTAGTAAGTTTAATGGATTGGGCAAATTTACGTATGCTGATAAAACTGTATACGAAGGCGAGTTTTTGAATGATAAAAAGAACGGATATGGCAAATATAGGCAGAAGAATGGAAACCTTTATGAAGGCGAGTTTAAGAATGATAAGTTTAATGGATATGGCGTATACAAGGAAGAAGATGGATATACTTACGAAGGCAAGTTTGAGGATGGTTGCTTCAATGGATATGGCAAATATATGCAGAAGAACGGAGCCCTCTATGAATGCAAGTATGAGAATGGTAGAAAGGAAGGATATGGTAGACTTACATTTCCTAACAATGATATTTATGAAGGCGAGTTTAAGGATGATTACCCTGTTGAAGTTGGCAAGTATACAGCTGCTAACGGAGATGTATACGAAAGAGAGAGGAACGGATATGGCAGATACAGTGGAAAAAACGGAGATGGATACGAAGGCGAGTTTAAGGATGGTGAGTTTAGTGGATATGGCAGATACAAGGGAGAAAACGGAGAGATATACGAAGGCAAGTTTAAGTGGGGTAAGTTTGACGGATATGGTAGATACAGTGGAAAAAACGGAGAGATATACGAAGGCAAGTTTAAGTGGGGTAAGTTTGACGGATATGGCAGATACAGTGGAAAAGACGGAGAGATATACGAAGGCAAGTTTAAGGAAGGTGAGTTTAGTGGATATGGCAGAATTATATTTGCTAATGGGAGCGTATATTGTGGCGAGTTTGAGGGTGGTGTATTTTGCGGAAGAGGCATTTACAGTAATAAACAGGGCATTCAGCTGGAGGGGTATTTCACGAACGATATTTTCCCTGCAGAACTTTATGCATACGCAATTGTTAATGGCTTTGTATATAAGGGCAAACTTGTATATGGTGGTTTTGAACCAGATCAAGATGATTTTGTGTCAGATAGTCTTGTATTGAATAATCTGAACATCGGTTCTAGTGGTGGATTCAAAGTTAGACACCATGTAGTCGGAGTGGTCGAACACGCGCTTGCCAGTGTCAAACTTAAACTGCGTGAGAGAGGGGTTGCCTTCAATCCCCTGGGCTTCTCCCGTTTTCGGAGTACCGGCCCAAGCAGCAGTTCCAGCCCAAGCAGCAGCTCCAGCACTGCGTCCAGTTCCAGTTCTCTGAGCCCCAGCAGCTCCAGTTCTGTGTCCAGCTCTAGCAGCTTCAGCTCCAGTTCTAGTTCTCCGAGCCCCAGCACTGTGCTCAGTTCCAATCCTCCAAGCAGCAGTTCCAGCAGCCCAGAGGCTGTCCAAAAAACACCGGCCCCGGCCCCGGTCTCAATGGCTCAGTCCCATGAGAGAGTTGTCGAAAATAACGGCTCCAGTCCAGCGCCAGACTCAATAATCTCTGGGACTACAAGTGTCAAGCACAGAAATAGTTATGAGACCAACTCAATAATCTCTGGGACTACAAGTGTCAATAACCTAAATAGTTGTGAGACCAACTCAATAATCTCTGAGACTGCAAATGTCAAGCACAGAAAAAGTTATGAGACCAACTCAATGATCTCTGAGACTGGGTCAATACTCTATATAAGTACAAATAATCAGAATGGGGGCGTCTACAGCAGAAATAGTCAGGGTAATGATGCCGGGTCAACAATATCTATGAATGTCATCGAAGATCAGGATGGGGAAAGCCGAGTTTATTCAGAGAATTACACAGATGATCCCGGTCTAGATGCGAGTATCATCAGCAATGAGGCGGGATCGCCAGAAGATGGATACCACGACAGCTATGTGTATAATGAAAGCGGATATACGTACAGTGGATATATGAAGGATGGTAAACGTTATGGAGGTGGCGAATATCAAAATGACAAGGGCAAATACAAAGGCACATTCTTAAATGATGAATTTGTAAGTGGCACATTCACTGATATTTGTAGCGGAGATGTATACAAGGGCGGATTTGTAATCAGCAAACGGAATGGGAAACCGACCGGGGGAGGCACATTTGTAGTAGGCGAGAGTAAGCTTGTAATCAATGATGCAACTTTCAATGATGGTAACATTGTAAAGGGTAAAGTTAAATACACTAACGGAAATGTATACGAGGGCGAATTTAAGAACGGCAAGAGGCATGGGAAAGGCAAAATTATATACAATAAACCAGATAAGGAGAAAATCACTAAGCAAAGTGTTTATGCGACCGAGTTCGTTGGAACATTTGAAGATGGTCGTGCTACGAATGGCACGATCAAATATAGTGATGGCCGTGTATACGATGGTCTTGTCGAACGCGGGTCGGGAAACGATGTGCACGAGCCTGGCAGGGAAGGTAGTAGCAGTACTTCTGATCATCATGGGCATCATCATGGGCATAAAAAGACGTAAAAAAGAAATAAAAGCAAGCAATTATTTCCTGCGGAGGAGCGATTTATTTTTCGTCTCCTCCCATCGTTGCGAAACAAAAAATCTTTTGGTACATAGACTAAAGTATACCCAAATACCAAAAGATTGCCCGAGAGGAGGCAGGTTGCCATTGGTATTTCTGGGGGATTCCGGGTTAATCCACAATCTTTCGTTGATTTGGTATATAGACGCAGGTTCGAGCTTTGAAAGGCGGTTCTTTATTTAATTTCAATTGGAGGCGTTGTAAATTTGTCCCAGCGCGCGAAGATTATTCGAAAAATTGGAAAATGTTGAAGAGAAATGGGTTGACGGGGTGGCGCCTCTGTAGATACTATAAGCTTGTTTTGTATACCGTTGTTTTTAGAGGAACTTGAGATGAATAAGGTTGAGCTGGTGGCTAGTATGGCTGAGAAGTCTGGTTTGAGGAAGGTTGAAGCCGAAAAGGCGCTCGACGCGTTTGTGGCTTCTGTCGAAGAGGAGCTGGCTAATAAAGGAGAGATAAGATTAGTTGGTTTCGGGACTTTCCTAATATCCAGAAGAGCGGCTTCGGAGGGGCGCAATCCAAAGACTGGGGCTCCGATTTCTATTCCTGCGAGGAATATCCCTAAATTTCGTCCAGGAAAGCAACTTAGGGATGCAGTAGAGACTGGAGGAACAGCTTAAAAAGTGTTATACTATTATCAGTGGGGCGATTGGCTCAGTGGTAGAGCACCTCGTTTACACCGAGGGGGTCGGCGGTTCGAATCCGTCATCGCCCACCACTGTATTTCCGTTCTGGAGATGGGACGGTAGGAGGGCAGCGTCCGGGGATGCCG
Source organism: Holosporales bacterium (assembly GCA_031257415.1). Lineage (GTDB taxonomy): Bacteria > Pseudomonadota > Alphaproteobacteria > RUG11792 > RUG11792 > JAIROR01. Next base: position 5,119 of record JAIROR010000048.1, read on the forward strand.
GTTGAGGTGGTGTGTTTTGGAGTGAGAGCGTCGGAAGGGGCCAGCGAATTGGTATGATGGGAGTGAGGTGTGGTGGCGAAGAGTGTTGGGAGTGCCGTCGGTAGAATGATCCAGAAGAGTCTCTTTTTTCCTGTGATTGTTATTCTTATTCTGTTGAGTTCTTTTTTGGTGTCGTGGCAGCCGTGTTGCGCTGCTGTGACAACGAGGAGCTCTATAGTAGGTGATAATGGTGGCCAGGGATATTGGGTTGCCGTTGACTTCAAGATTCCTCCCGGAGAGCATGTGACGGCTCCCGGCAGCAAATGGGATACCGCGGCCCCGAGATTCAATTGGAAAAATGCCAAGATTCTGAACGTTGTGTGGCCGGCGAGCGAGGTTCTTTCGGGGGAGGAAGGATATAGAGGCTATTCTAAGGATTTTTCGGTATTGTTCTATTTGAAGCACGAGCCTGTCGATTTGCGGCTGGAAGGAGTGACAAGTTTGAGAGGCGATCTTGGGAAGGATGCCGTCGCTTGTGAAGTATTCTATGTATTATGCGGAACGGCATGTCTTCCCGTGACAGAAAAGGTTGTTGTGAAGAATGACGGCCTTTTGAAACAAGAAGAAATTAAAAGAGCCCTCGAAGTATTATCGGATACTGGAGATTATGGTTTTTTTCTGGTACTTGCTATGGCTTTTCTTGGGGGGCTGATATTGAACTGCATGCCGTGCGTCTTTCCGATTCTATCAATAAAGATCTTCAGCCTCTTGAAGCATGGAGGCAAGCTGAACAGGCAAAGCTTAATTATTCAAGGATGCCTTTTCACTATTGGAACGATTGCTACGTTTTCTTTTCTTGGAACAATTCTATTTTTTCTTAAAGAGGCAGGAGAAAGCGTCGGATGGGGTTTCTACATGCAGAACCCTATATTTGTGTTACTGCTGCTTTTGATATTCATTTGCTGCGCCCTGTATTTCTTTGAAGTTTTCACGTTTCCGGCAGTTGGTTTCATAAATAAGATTGGCGAGAGTGGGAAATTATATGTCAATGCTTTCTTAAATGGAGTATTCACAAGTGTGGCCTCTGGCGTGTGCGTAGGGCCATTTCTCGGGGTTGCCTTGTCTTCGGCGCTTGCATACGACGATTATACTTTATCATTGGCAGTATTTAGTGCACTTGGCCTCGGCGTTGCTTCTCCGTTTCTCGCTATCTCAACTATTCCGCACCTGTATAGTCTTCTCCCCAGTCCTGGAGCATGGATGAAAACAATAAAAGAGTTTATGGGATTCGCGATGATCTTGTCGTGCGTGTGGCTTATGTATACGCTGTGTTGCCAAATTCCTATCAACGATGCATTTGTTGTAATAGGTATTTGCGTTTGTTTTGCGATGTTCGTCTGGTTATTTGGCAAATTAACGAATTCGCGAATTGGACGAGGACTTGTCGCCATCTGCATCCTAACGAGTTTTAATTTCGCGTGGCGTCATATTGCAGATATTGTAGTGCCGGATCAGCAGCGGTCGCAGATTGTATGGGAGCCTTTTTCGTTTGAGAGATTTGAAAACCTGAAGAAAGACGGAAAGGCGGTATTTATAAATTTTACGGCTTCGTGGTGCCTCACTTGCAGTCTCAATAAAAGCGTCCTAGAAAGTAAAGAGGTTGCCGACGCATTTAAAGAGCACGGAGTCGTCGCACTCGTTGCTGATTGGACAAATGAAAGCAAGGAGATTGCCGACGCTCTGTCAATGTTTGGTTATAATTCGATTCCGTTGTATGTGTATTATTCCCCTACTTCCCACAAAACAATAATCTTGCCCTCATTACTTCGAATAAGCGATATAATCTCTTCACTTCCGAAATAAACAGTCTATACACAAACACTAAAAGATTGTGGAGGGCAAGGGCAGACCGCCACTGGTATCTCAAGCCGGAAAGTCCACAATCTTTTTAGGTTAAATACCTTTATTTTTTCTTCTCCATCTTCATTCTCCTTGCCCATTGCTCAACCCCCTCTTTGATTTCCACCAGCTCTTTCATGTATTGTTGTTTCATCTGTTGCACATATTCGTTCATTTGTTGCACAACACTAGCTCTTGCCATTTTGATTGCATCCGTCTCTTCCGGGAGCATCACACTTTTTCCTACACTTTTTCCTTCCAGATGTTGCTCCCCACGCCTCTTCAGGTATTGTTGCACAGATTCGCTCATTTGTCGCAGAGGTTCGCTCATTTGTTGCACAGGTTCGCTCATTTGTTGCCTAACACTAGCTATCGCCATTTTGACTGCATACGTTTCTTTCGGGGATATCACACTTTCTCCTACCCATTGTTCTTCCGGATATTGCTCTCCACGCTCCGTCAGGTATTGCATTACCTGCTCTTTCGACATCAACCCCTGTTGTACTATCAGATCTATCAGCCCACTCAGCTTTATCGGCTTTATTAGATTCCTCATTCCTATCGGCTCTATTAGATGCCTCATTCCTATCGGCCCTATCAGATCCCTCGACCATATCAGCTCTATCAGATCCCTCGGCCCTATCAGATCCCTCTGATCCAGGTGTTGCATTACCTGCTCTTCCGATATCAACCCATGTTGTACCATCAGTTCTACAAGATCCGTCGGATCCAGGTATTGCATCACCTGCTCTTTCGATATCGCCCACTGATGTTGCACTATCAGATTCCTCAGATGTTGTTCCGCCAGCTCTTTCTGAAGTTGTATCCACCGTACCTGTTGCAGATATTGCGCATATTGTTGTGTCCACTGCTCGCCCAGATCACATTGTTGATCCTGTCCTTCAAATGTCTCGCGTTTTTCTTGATTCTCGCTAGCAGAAACACTACAAACAACCAAAATAGATGCTATAGCCACACATAAAATTCTCATAAAAACATACAACCGAACAATTAATTACTTGGAGCATAGTATCTCATACCCGACTTCTTAGGTCAAGTATTTTTGTTTTTCTCACATCTGTTTGAACTTGAGCAATCCCAAATCGTATCTTTTATCGTCAAGAAGTTACTTCTTCTTCAATAACTCACGCTAAGCGTGGTAGCAATGCCATCAAGCTGTTCTCTTTTTGCTATCTCCTGGAGTAGACTCTTTAAATGGTCTCTGCTCGCTTGGTGGCGTTATTACTGGAATTTGGCATTACGATACAGCACGCAGCAGGGGGGGCTTGTTTATGAAGTCAAACATCTATACTATGAAGGCCATAGAAGGTTAAATTGTGCGTGTAGTATGAAGAAAGCAGATAGACGCAACGCAAATATATTCGCTGTTTTATTGTGCATGTTCGTTGTGATAATAGACCAGGCCACCAAGTTTAGCGTGCTTGCGTTTTTGCCCAAAAACTCGGTTCTCAGCGTTTTCAAAGGATTCAATATTGTTTTGACTTTCAACTTTGGGACAAGTTTTGGACTGCTTACCCCAAGTACTGTCATGCAATTCTACATGCTCGTTATTATGACTATTCTCTGTATTGTATTTCTTATATTCCTATCCTTCAAGATGACCAACATATTTGAAAGAATGCTGTGCTCCCTCATTATAGGCGGGGCCATCGGAAACTTGTGCGATAGATTCTTTCATGGGGCAGTCGTCGACTTTATCGATCTATATTATAAAGATTGGCATTGGCCGGCTTTCAATGTGGCAGACAGCTTTATATCAGTCTCGGCTGTGTTTTTGCTTGTGTATAGTATATTTACTCCCAAGTACAGGGATTTTTAATTTACATATAAATTGCCGATATTCATGAATTTATTTCTCCTAATATTTGTTCGCTCATTGTCGTCAATTGCCATCGATTTATCAAGAAACTTTGATACTGCCCTATTAACGTTTTCAAGAGCGGCTTCCCTGTTACGGTGCGCCCCTCCGACTGGTTCCTCGATCACATAATCGATAATACCAAACTCCATAAGATCAGAAGCCGTGAGTTTTTGAACGTCAGCAGCTATCTCTGCTTTTGAATCGTCTTTCCACAAAATAGAAGCACATCCTTCAGGAGAGATGACAGAATAAACTGAATGCTCCAGCATCAGGACGTAATCCGAGGAAGCAAGGGCAATTGCTCCACCAGAGCCCCCCTCCCCTATAACAATGCTTATGAATGGAACTTTTATCTGAAAGCTCTTTTCGATGCACTTTGCAATTGCTTCCGCCTGTCCGCGCTCCTCAGACGCCACTCCTGGATATGCCCCAGATGTATCAATAAACGCTATAACGGGAAGATTAAATTTATTCGCCAACTCGAATAGGCGATAGGCCTTCCTGTATCCCTCCGGCATCGACATTCCAAAATTATGCTTAATTCTTGAATCAGTATCGTTTCCCTTCTCCTGGCCAATAACAATGCAGGGCAGGCCATTGTATTTTGCCAATCCCCCTATTATCGCCGTATCATTGCCAAAGATCCTATCGCCAGATAATTCAATAAAATCATCAAAAAGAGACAAATAATCCAGAAATTTAGGGCGCTCCGCATGCCTAGCAACAGCAACTTTCTGCCACGGAGTGAGCTTCTTATATGTATTGGCAAGAAGCTTGTCGATTTTCTGCTCCATCTTTACTATTTCATTTTCAACATCTATTTCTCCTTTCTTGGATTCCTCCCGTAATTCTTGCAACTTCTTTTCCAGCGATCTGATATTACTCTCGAAATCCAGCGACATTATTCCCAAGGCAACGGCAGCAACACGAACTCGTTAATATACTAGCACACTTCGTTATTTGCGCTCAATTAACAAATGATTTTGGAATCTTGCAGGCTAGGAATATTTTCCAAAATATCCATGGCAACTTGCCCAGCCACCACCACCCAGCCTTTTGCTGATTGCCTCAATCGCGAACAACTACTCAGCAACAACAAAGCAAATATCGCCATTTGTATACACAAATCCATCGCTTATATCAATCGTCTCTTTTTGGCTATCCGTTTTTGTTAAGGAAACGTATGAGTCAATTCTTGAGATATAAGGAATATGACCATGTAGAATTGTGACATCTCCGTTTCCAGTGTGGACGACAATTTCGAATACATCATCCTCGAAAATCTTGCCATTGTTGAAAAACAAAACACACTTTATCGCCGCATTCGACATACAACACCCACAATCCAAAAATTCCAGCCCCCTACACACATACTTTGGGAAGCAAGGATCATAACGCTATGGTACACCATCGCTTTGTGCACGTCAATTCGCAATGCGCCCTTCAAAGCCGGAAATAATTGGAATGAAACCAATCGAAGACGATACTATAAAACTTTAAAAGCATTCGATTTTAAAGTGGGTATTTGGAATGAAATCGACCGGAGACGGCCCTTGAATCGATTTCATAAGATTATCTTTTTTGATTTTCTGGTTTCGCCAACCGTTTCTTAACAAATCACTAACAAAATACTTGGCAAAACCGGCCAAAAATTAAGACTTTGTTAACTTTTCGGCCCTCAGTATTCGAGATACTACATTCTGTTTTACTTATTTGCCGCTCAAAAACCGTGCAAATTCTGAAGAATTTTTTCAAAAGGTGCCCCCGAATAATTCTACCATAAAAAATAATTTTTG
>JAIROR010000072.1 GCA_031257415.1 Holosporales bacterium
CTGCGCAGCTAACGTTTTGTTGTGAGTCATGATGAGGGCTGGCTTCTGAAGATTTTGTATGACATTGGCAACAGTAAAGGTCTTGCCGGATCCAGTCACCCCGACAAGGACCTGATTATGGATATTATTCAGTATCCCCTCCGACAGCTTCTTGATCGCTTCTGGCTGATCTCCCGCCGGCTCAAACTTTGATACAAGATCGAATCCCATCTGTTTAGCAACAATAATTCATTCTATTACAGGTATTCATTATATCATAAAAATCGCAAAACTGAAAGTATTCATTGCGGGATTGTGCAAGCCAACGCGTTCCTGATTCGTCGCTGGGGGGTAATTTTAGGCGGAGGAATAGAGGTCCTAATGCTACCTTCTGCCGCATGTGCCTGTAAAGCTCCCCTAAAATAATTTCCATCTCTAAAATGTTTATTAGATTGCCTTGAGCACGCCAAGTAATTTTCAAAGCTTCTATCACTCTGCCTACCAAACGCTTCTCCAACATAAATAGCCTGAGTATTAATTAATGTTGCTGATTAGTGCATCTATAGCAAAGGGTATCATTCTCTCTACAATTCATTGTAATATCGCCTTGCCTCCTTGCGAACATGTTCATCGAAGCTGCTCGTATTGTTGGCCGCTTTTAAAAGCCAGTATTTCGCCTTTTTTCTGTCTTTGATGTGCTTCTTGTATATTATTCCAAGATTAAACTGAGATGGGCCATATCCGGATATTGCTCCCTTTTTGTAATAGTAAATTGCTTTCTTCAAGTCATTTTTATCCGAATAATAAATATCTCCGAGAGAATTTGTCGCCGAGACTAATCCCAATTCATTTGCCTTTTTCATGCAATCTATCGCAAAATCAATCTGTCCGCTTTGAAGATACATGCCTCCCAGCGCATATAGAATATCTGCATTATCCAAATTAGCTTTCAGATAATTTACGATCACGTCAGTATTGTTCCTCTCCATGTAATAGGCAATATAATGAGCTACATGCGTATTTGAACAAAGTCCCAACGAAAGAAACTGAATCACCATAAAAAACAACATAACAATCCTTCTCATCATAATGGCAATAGCGCAAATCTAAAAAATATAGTATACATTATACTATGCACCATTATAATTAGCAGAACACATTTTATGCGCAAGACATCGAAACGCTCATCACGAGTAGCAGCAATCCAGGTTATGTATCAGTTGAGCATAATGGGGACTACCCCAGATGATGTTGTTTCTAATTTTAAAAAATACTATCTGCCAACTGACGAAACCCTTCAGCATATGAATAAAAAATTTTTCGCAAATCTTGTTTCGTATTTTAATGAAGAAGTCAGATTCGAAGAGATTATCACAGACGCCCTTTCAGACAAAACAAGAGTTTCGACGATATCATGCACGACAATGTGCATTATTAAGGTCGCTATTCTGGAAATGTTCTTTGGGAAAACTTTATTGCCGGTTATTATAAATGAATACGTTGAGATAGCTAAGTATTTCGGTGATCAAAAAAGTGTATCTTTTGTAAACGCCATCCTTGACAGGATAGCAAAAGGAAAATTCATCGTGCGCCTAAATGACGAGACAGGCACCCAAAACAATTCGCCAGAAACAGGCACCCAAAACAATTCGCCGGAGAATTGAAAAACATATGTTTTCAAAGTCCAATACTAGGAAACTACCTGCGCTTGCCCTAATTCACAGTGCCTAATTCACAATTACAGATTTATCTTTCAAAAACAATATTGGAATAATAGTGAAGAAAGCCAACACTATTGACATTGCGCATGCCATTGGCCAGTCGAGGTTATTGAAGAATTCCATCCAGAGAACTCGGCCTATCGTTATAGCATCCGGCCCACCAAGCAGCTCTGGAATCACGAATTCTCCTATGGTTGCCGCCAAAACAAGAACTCCGCCGGTCAGGATTCCTGATTTTGATAGTGGAACTGTGATGGCCCAGAAAACTCTAAATGGGTGCGCTCCGAGATCCTCCGCTGCCTCGATGCACGAAGCGCTGACCTTCTCTAAAACGGCGTAGACTGGAAATATAACAAATGGGAGGTAGCAAAAGACTATCCCCAGGCTGACTGCATAATAATTGCCGAGAAAGTGAATGTGCGAGTCTATGACTCCAAGTTTCATTAATAGCGAATTTACAAACCCCTGAGGGCTCAAGAGATTCATCCATGAATATACCCTTATCAAGAGGGAAGTCCAAAATGAAATAGAAACGAGCAGTATTAGAAGAGGCCTTCTGCGTGGAGAAACTTGCGAAATGGCGTATGCTATCATATACCCGATGACAATGCATATAAATGTCGACATAAATGATATTGCAAACGAATTCAGGAATGCATTCTTGTAATACGAATCTTTTATTAAGGAGAAGTAATTTTGCAAATTGAGAGTTATCTGCAGGAAATGCGTTTTCGTCCAAGCGAATATTTCAGTGTATGGAGGAACGCTGAATACCGTCTCAGAGAAGCTGATTTGAAGAACTATTACAAGGGGGGCAATAAAGAAAAGGACAAGCCAAGTTGTTGGGATGATCCCAAGCCAGAAGCTGGAGTTTTTCGTTTGGCCGTACATGTTTTGCAATTTTCTTTTTTGCTTGGCGGGGAATGATACTGAGAAAATACGATTTTTAATCACGACGTCAAAATAATGTTGTTCTCAGCTCGCCAGAACAGATAAACAACATCCTCCCATTCAATATTCCTTTCGGACATCCTCAGAAGGTTCGGTAGGGTGGCCTTTATGGTGCGGCCCGACTGAAGCGCTATGTGGTATATCGATATATCCCCCAAATAGGCTATCTCCTTTACAATTCCAGAGGTCCAGTTCTTGGATTGGTTTGGCTTTATTGTCGAGATCATTACTTTTTCAGGACGAATAGCAACTGTGACTTCGGCTCCCATTGGTATCGTTCCAGTGTGTTCAACGTGGAATAAACAATCAGTATCCTTCGATTCAACCTCAACATAATCCATGCCAGACTCTATAACTGTTCCATCGAATAAATTGATATCCCCTATGAACCTCGCAACATATCTTGAATTTGGAAACTCATATACATCATGTGGATCTCCGACCTGAAGGACCCTGCCATCTTCCATGACTCCTATCCTGGATGACATCGTCATTGCTTCCTCCTGATCGTGGGTGACCATTATGAAGGTTATGCCGACCCTTTCCTGGATGTTCACCAGTTCGAATTGCGTCTGTTCACGAAGCTTTTTGTCGAGCGCCGCCAGCGGTTCATCGAGCAACAATAATTTGGGTCTTTTGGCGAGACTCCTCGCAAGAGCAACCCTTTGCATCTGCCCACCGGAAAGCTGATCCGGCTTTCTGTGCTCAAATCCCGAAAGCTGAACAAGACCCAGAACTTCAGAAACCCTATCATCAATCTCGCCCTTCTTTATGTTGTTATCGTACTTCAGCCCAAAGGCGATGTTTTGGTAAACATTCATATGAGGAAACAAAGCATACGATTGGAACATCAGATTCACAGGCCTCTTATACGGAGGCCAGTCCGTTACGTCAACTCCATCTATGTAAATCTTTCCGCTACTCGGCTTCTCAAAACCAGCAAGCATCCGGAGGAGAGTAGTTTTTCCACACCCAGAACCTCCCAACAACGAAAACAACTCTCCCTTGTTGATTGACAACGAGATATTCTTCACTGCATTGTAATCATTATACGATTTAGAAACATTCTCAATAACAATGTACTCCTCGGAAGTCTGCCACCGCTTGCCGCTATTTCCTATCTCGACTATCGACGTATCCCCACAGCGCTAAAACCTAAAGATCAACTACAACTAAAGATAAACTTTTTTAAAGAAATGTTCAAGCTTTTGGGAGAGCTCTGTGATTTTCATAGTTGGGATAATCGGGATGAAATCGATCCAAGAGTCATTCAAGAGCCGCCTTCTGGTTTGGTTCGCGAGACTATCTTTTTTTCTTCGAGTAGTACCTTGGGGTCGATTTCTTGAGACCTTTCTCATAGTTTCGCGGACATACACCAATACCCTCCTGGTTAACCCAGCAAGCTTTCGAGGAAAAGAGAGCCCGCAGGAACAGGTGTTAATAATATGGTAGCACACTTTTTTATTTTTATGCAAGAAAAATTTTTGTCCCATCTTTGTCCCATGAGAAAAAATTGGAATGAAGCAACCGGAGCCGACACCTGGGTCGACTTCAGAGAACTATTGCTTTCCCTTGGTTTTTGCCCACTTTCTTAACAATCTATTAACAAACCACCTATTTTACACAGAAAAATTTAACTGCCGCAAAAATAATTG
>JAIROR010000078.1 GCA_031257415.1 Holosporales bacterium
GGATTGGTTTTGCAAGATTACACTTTTCAGTGAGATACTCATCTCCACTTCTCTTAATGCGAGAGGCTCTTCACCTCTCTTCTATAGAAGCACCCTTGCGCTACCAGTATCATCCTTACTATGCGGTAAGGATATCCTTCTATAGATGGCCAAACACAAACTCCTGTGACTTGCACAGGAGGGGCTCATAAATGGGTTAGGACGTTTCGCTTCATAAACAAGCCCTTGCTTCGTCGAATCCGCTGCTCAAATCCTCATGTACACCCAAGTACACTGCGGTTCTGCGCTTCTCCTTGCAATCATCTTGTTTCTGAAGCGAAACAAGCAACCCCACCTACTTATATACAGGTTACCACAATATTTTTTGCAATGCAACTATTTTTTTATGTCCCATCACATTTTTTTTTATGTTCTGCAAAAAAAAGTTTTTTTTCCCCATCTCATATCGGGAAGCTGCATCTGGATTGGTTTTGCTCAAACTTTGCCCACTTCCTTAACAATTTATTAACAAGCCATTTATTCTATACAGAAAAATTGAACTGCCGCGAAATAAAATAGAAATAAAATAATTGGGGGAAACGACTGTGTGTTAACCTTTTTTTAACTTTTCTTTGTTTTTCTTCTCAAAACAATATGGCTCATACGGGCTTTTGCAAATGTGATGATTTCAGACAGATCTTTTTAAAAATAAATACAGCGAAACGAAAAAAAAGATTGCACAGTACATTAAGGTGTGTTAGTATATGTATTGAAGCTTAACTGCTTCCAACACCGTGCAGGGTGCGTCGTAGGCGCGCCTTTTCAATCCTCCCCAAGCTTTGCGCGGTGTTGTATTTTTTTATTCTATCCGGATTTTCTAGAGGGAGGGGTGATTGTGCTGTGTGAGTCAAATTGCTTTGGCAATGGCCCCGTTGCCAAAAGAGGAGAATTAGAAAGAGGAGAATTTAAGCCGGCGGCCAAGATAGCAATTTGGAGAGCCTCACTTGGAATTGCGGATGCTGTGGAGGCTGCTCTCCTAGTAGATTTAAAGTGTGATCCGACGCGCGAAGGCTAAAATTACGATACCGGTTATAAGGTTGAACAAGATGGTTAAACAAGATGGTTAAACAAGAGACTGCTGAATAAGAGGGTTGAAATTTATTAGTTCAGATGTAGTTCTTCATGTTTATAAATTCACCATTGCGAGAACCTCTTTTTTGTGACATTATGTATAGCGTGTCGTGTGCCTGTTATATGTGTATATGATTTTGCAACACGCTTGTTTTGGGTGCTCTCGTGGGTGATCTTATGGATGCGTATATGGATATGTTGAAGCAATGGAATAAGCGAATTAATTTGGTGCAGAAAGAAACGATAGGCAATATGCTAGCGAGGCACATTCTAGATAGCAAACGTGTTGGAGATCTCCTCGAGATGAAAAACATGAAAGGTAATAAGATAATTGATATAGGAAGTGGGGCCGGATTTCCTGGAATGGTTCTTGCGATAAGTGGTTTTGAGAATGTCACGCTATGTGAAAAAAACATAAAGAAGGTAGCTTTTCTAAGGACTGTTAGGGAAAAATTGCACATTAATGTTAACATATTTTGCGAGGATGTGTATAAAATTACTGAAAGCGGGTATATATCTGTTTCGAGAGCTTTCGGCTCTCTTTCTAAATTGCTTGATGTTATGTTGGCCATTGGATCTTCGAGTGGTTTTTTTCATAAGGGAAAAAATTATAAAAAGGAGATAGAGGAAGCGAGGAAAAATTATAATTTCGAGTATGGATTTAATGAGATGGCGAGTGGTGAGGGGGGTATAGTATTTGTTCAAAATATATCAAGAAGAGTTGCGGAACCTCTTTCGAAGCCTCTTTATAACAAAATTTCAAAGGAAAAAATATAAAAGGAAGATAATATGATGGGAAAAATAATTGCTATTGCCAACCAGAAGGGAGGAGTTGGGAAAACGACAACTGCCGTTAATTTATCAACGGCTCTTGCTGCTGTTGATAAGAAAGTTCTTGTAATAGATATGGATCCACAGAGCAATGCAACGACTGGATTTGGGATATACAAGAAGAATTTAAATACGAGTTATGATTTACTGACGCGTTCTAAGACTCCATCGGAAGTTTTTACCAAGACGAGAATACCTGGGCTGACCATTATTCCTGCTAGTATTGAATTGATAGGGGCGGAAATAGAGCTCGTGCAAATTCCAAAGAGAGAGGGAATTTTAAGGGAGGCTTTGAGTTCCTATAGGCATATGTTTGATTATATTATTATAGATTCCCCGCCATCGATGGGAATTATTACTCTTAACTCGCTTGTCGCTAGTGATGGGGTTCTTGTTCCTTTGCAATGTGAGTATTATGCCCTTGAAGGGCTTGGGTATTTGTTGGGATCCATTAACAAGATAAAGAGAAATTATAATAGCGCACTTGAACTGTGCGGGATAGTTCTGACAATGTTTGACAAGAGGAGCATGTTATGTCAATCTGTAGAGAAGGATGTTAGGCAGCATCTGAAGGAAAAGGTATTTGATAGTGTGATTCCGAGGAGTATAAAAATTTCAGAGGCGCCATCTCATGGAAGACCTGTCCTTTTATACGATGTTAAGAGTCCTGGTTCATGCGCATACATGGAGCTTGCCAAGGAATTTTTGAGGAAGGAGAGAGGAGAACAGGTATGTATTTAGAAAGAGACGACACTGATCAGAGGGGCTCTGCCGAGACATCTGCGCAAAGCCCCAGAGATCAGAGAGCTGGAAGGAGTCTGGGCAGGGGGTTAGCTGCCATTCTTGGAGACGGAGATGAGCAAAAATCTTCATCGGATACAGTTGAAAAAACGACGATGTTAGATATTGATTTTATTATTGTTAACAAGGAGCAGCCGCGGAAACATTTTGATGAAGAAAAGTTAAAAGAATTAGCGAATTCGATATCTATTTACGGGGTTATTCAGCCTCTTTCTGTCAGGAGAGTTGGAAATAGTTATATGTTAATAGCGGGAGAAAGAAGGCTACGTGCATGCAAGATGATTGGTATTAAGCAAGTTCCTGTCTATGTAATTGAGTGTGCCGAAGATGATATACTGACCATATCCCTTATAGAAAATATTCAGAGGGACGATTTAAATGCGATAGAAGAAGCGGAGGCATTCAAAATGCTTATTGACAGGCGCAATTGCACGCAGGAGAGCCTTGCAACAACGATCAGTAAAAGCAGAAGTTATGTTACAAACACGATGAGGCTTCTTGCATTACCGAGGAGTATCAAGGAAAGCGTAAAGAACGGACAATTGTCTTCTGGGCATGCCAAGTTACTTGTTGGGCTTGATAATGCGGAGGAACTTGCGACGGAGTGCATCAACAAGAAGATGTCTGTAAGAGCGTTTGAAAAGCTTATTAGAGAAGGCAAATGGAAACGGTCCGAACAATTTGTTGTGGATGCACCTGGAACAGGTTCTGGTGGCTTTGATTTCGATTCTGATTCTAGGGGCGAGCTGCCAGAAGAAATCGGTGAAACTATTCGGGGGAATCTGCCTGGAGGATCTTATAAGGGATACGATAAAGGATATGATAAAGGATATGGGGGAACCCCAATAAAGGCATATATTAACCCCGAAGAAGAGGAGGTTGCCAATATGATTACTCAATCTCTTGGACTGAATACTAGGCTGAAGATTACCAATAATGGAGGAATTGTCACGATATATTGCAATACGTGTGAGCAATTGGAAGGATTAACTCAATTGTTGCTCAGTGTTGGGCAAGGGACATTTCCAGGATCATCGTATCAGAAAGGTACTTTTAGGCCGAAATCTTCAGATGAACGATGAGTAACGATACGTTTTCTTTTGAAATAATTGAGAGCAGTAAGCAATATTCAAATGCTCGTCTTGGATTGTTAAGAACTCCTCACGGAGTTATTGAGACTCCTGCCTTTATATTTTGCGCGACGAAGGCAAATATAAAAGGGGTAACGATAGATCACGTTAAAAATGAGGGAACCCAGATTATTTTATCTAATACCTATCATTTGATGCTTCAGCCGACGGGGAAAGTAATTAGGGAGGCCGGAGGATTGCATGCGTTTACAGGATGGGATGGCCCGATGTTGACTGACTCAGGGGGGTTTCAGATATTTAGTTTGGGGCATGGAAGTGTCTCTTCAGAGATCAAGAGTTCTCGAGGGAGTTGCTCTCCTGACAAAAAGTTATCACTCCTAAAAATAGATGATGATGGGGCGGTGTTTAGGTCATACATAGATGGAAGCGTAATTAAGATGACTCCAGAAATATCAATGCAAATGCAGATTGACTTGGGAGCGGATATGATAGTGTCATTTGATGAGTGTACTCCGTATCACGTCTCGAAAGAATATACGGCACTATCTATGAGGAAGAGCAAGGAATGGGGATTGAGGTCGCTTAGATATCTAAACGAGAGAGGAGACGGATCGCAAAGATTATTGGCAGTTATTCAAGGAGGCGTATATGAGGATCTTCGCCTAGAAAGTGTCGATTTTGCTAATGAAAATGGTTTTTTTGGATTTGCGGTTGGTGGATCGCTTGGCCAAACAACCTTCGAGATGAGGGAAATAGTGTCTATGGTGATGGAGATGCTTGATAGACGAAAAAATGTTCATCTGCTTGGAATAGGCGGAATTGATGATATTTTCCACGGCATTAGAAATGGAGTTGATACGTTTGACTGTGTTAGTCCGACTCGAATAGCGAGGCACGGGACAGCACTTGTTAAATACGATGATTTGAAAAACGGCAAAAGAAATATTAATTTAAACAATGGCATATTCAGGGGAGATCATTCCCCAATATCTCCAAATTGTCCTTGTTATACATGCCAAAAATTCACGAGAGCATATATACATCATTTACTGAAAGCCAAAGAATGCTTGGGAGGAACACTAATAACAATTCATAACATCCATACGATGAATAGGCTTATGACCGAAATAAGGGGGGGCATAAAAAATGACGATCTAAATAGAGTTTGTAAAGAGTGGGGCTCTGAATAGCTTTTAGAGAGTGCTGAATAGGAACCGATTGCGAATAGGATCATCAATTTTTGAGCTAAAAATGTTTCACGTGAAACATTTAGAGCTTCTTCTAAACTTGACACAATTGATTTTTGGGGTTTGTTTGGTCGATGTTCTTGTGCACTCTCAGTATGATCCAATCCTGACGGTTTCAAAAGGAATCTATCTTTGAGAAATCACGGTGATCAATTCTGGTTCGTATTGTCTAAAAATGTTTCACGTGAAACATTTAGAGCTTCTTC
>JAIROR010000095.1 GCA_031257415.1 Holosporales bacterium
TCAACGTACGTCTGACCAGGGGGCAGACAAGATCAAATCGTTGAACGAGCCTTCTGGCACATATACGACGGATCGTAATGCTGGTGAACCGACTGATCGCCTTGCCGTCAGCATTGAGGGCAAATTTTGTGATTCGCAAACAAATGTTCCGCTGGAAGGTAATTTCAGGCTTAAAAACGGTTTCACCTTCATCGGTGACTTTAAGGAGGGTAAATTTAATGGAGAGGGTCACATCATAGCTCCTAATGGACAACTGCTGTATTATGGCCGTTTTAAGAATGGAGCATTTGATGGAAAGGGTGTACTTATGCTGCCTAATGGAGAAGTGTACGAAGGCAAATTTGCAAATGGTAAAAAGCACGGAGAAGGCACGCTTACGTTGTCTGGTGGAAAAGTACTCAATGGAGAATGGGAGGCTGGTGTCCTTGCTGCTCGGTTCACCGAAGGATAGTATCAAGTTTCATGCGAAGGGTAAATATGGAGGAGAGGGCATGTATATTTCTGCTGATGGCAAGCTGATGTACAGTGGCGGGATAAGGCTAGCTTGCGAAACAAGGTGTATGCGCATATGTTAACCTCAGTTTCGTTTAGCGAAACATAAAAGGAGTGTGAAAAACAAGGCGGAACGCGTAAAGTGCGTACAGAAACTTGCGGCTTTATTACGTAGTTTTATGGTTCCGCTAACAGAGGTTTCCATTAATTGCTTATCAGTTTAAGCCTAAAAAGCCCTCTGTATACCTTGCTGCTCTTAATAATTTTCCTGTTTCTCTTAAACGAAACTGAGGTTATGTTAGCAGGAATATCTGCGAGGGCTGCTTTGCGAATGGTAGATGGAATGGATGGGGTTATACACTTGCTGGTGGATCAACCGTTCTCCGAGGGTGGATTGAAAGACGACGAGCTTCTTTTGGGTGATTCTGTTCATGGTTCTTTTTTCCTCATGGATCCTTTATTCTGGAGAATAGACACCCAACTTTAAGGATGAACGGTGATTTATTTGGGTTTCTTTGTTCCTGAGAATGAACAACCAACTTTGATGAGGAGCAGTGATTTATTCAGGCTCCTCTCAATAGATTTCTTTCCAAGCTCGACGCAATCGGTTTGTCGGTTCGGTGCCCCCATGTACGCTCAGGCACATTCCGCTTCTGTGCTCCGTGTTTCCCTCCCCAAACTTCGATTCTGACGATTTCGGAAGAAGCCTAATAAATAGCCCTGAGATCTGGGTGTCTCGAGAATTTAATTCCAAACATATCGAACATCTCTCTTTCATACCAATTTATATTTTCAAAAACAACGGTCAGGCTGTGAATAGCTTCGTTCCCTATTTCAGTTGTAATAAAAATTCTTTTATTCAGTTTTTTGCTGTACAAATGATAATACAATTCGAATTTGTTTTCTTCTTCTTTATCTGTCATATCAACTGCAAAACTATCCATAAGGGTGCTGAATAACAAATCGTCATTCGAAGACAACATAGTACTGATCCTTATTACAGAATTTGGAGGCACCCTTATGTGCGTGTGTTCACAATGATCTATAATAGAAATCAGATCGTTACCCAAAGAAGCTCTAATAATATTTTTTTCGACATTCAAAAGAGCCCTCGCCACGAACTAATCACCTTTCCTAAAGATATCCAACGTGACCACATTAGATTTTGCACCTTTATCGGCGCTTTCCTTTACGTCTGCAAAATTGGGACGAAGCTCTATAGAAAAATCTTCAGAAGGATCAGAAAGAGACGTTATTGATGAAAAAGGAATATACAACGTTTCATCATCATGCTCGAAAGCCAATGTAACAGAGAATCCATAGTTATCAATTTTTAGATCCCAAAATTCATACTGTAAAACAATTGTCATTTCCTCATCAAATTCTTCTGCCAAGAACTCCGAAATATCAACACCGGGATGCTGTGTGGCAAAGATTATATAAAGATGCTGCTTTTTATAGAGGCCATCTTTCGCAACAATTCCAAGTATATTACGAACAACCGACAGCAGAGCATCATTTACCATTTGCTCATAATTCATCTTTTTAAACGACATACCTCATCGTCTCCATCAAAACAAAACGTGGGGCTTTCTGTTGCTCGGCAGCCCCACCGACCGCAGGAAGTATATCACTTAAAAAGCAATATGTCACCAAAAGCAGTTAACACCTATAGAGGCGATTAAGCAGCTTTCGCAACAGCATCTGCCCTGTTGAGCTGAACCGCTTTCGCGACCCGTGCCCTATTGAGCTGACGAACACTTCCCTTTCCTTGCCCTTTTAAGTTGGCATTTATTAAAACAGCCCGATAACGGTGGTACAATGCCGGACAAAAGGAAGGCCTTTATCGCACCATGTCGAACCTATTTCGCCCCCATACAACGCAGCCTCGCTCACGAACAGCTTCGCTCCTTTGGTGGAGGCGCCGGGTACCGCCCCCGGGTCCACAATGCCTATTACGCAATCCGTTTATTGTCGTAGTCAATAGACATATAAATTCTAACACGCCCGCAAGTGGATGTCAAGCGGTATTTTTGCGTCGTATAAGTGTCCCATGCGAAAAATTATTGGAGAAAAAATTAAACACATCTACAATCGGCCTCATTCAACGATTTTTACTATACTATTGTACCTGCTGTTTTTGTCGTTTCGTTGATTATGCTGGGCAATAAGATATTGCTCTTTTCAGTTCTAAAATGAAGAAAAGGTCTCAATAGGTATTTAATCTCATCTTCAAAACTATAGTTTTTATGCCGATTTCATTCCAAGTGTTCCAACTCTAAAAGTGAATGCTTTTTAAGACAGCCATTTGATTAACTTCACAAGTCTTTTTCAATCTTTATGATATCCTGGTAATTCTCCAGTTCGTGGTGTGTGAACATCTACTCCTCTACGATATATGAGATATATCCGATGATTCTATCATTGTTTTCTTTTTTAGTGAGGAAATATGCGCAATCTCTATCCTTGTTGTAATATATTGCGCGAACGACTTTAAAGTATTTTGGTTTATTTGCCAGTCTACCGTGTCCTCTATTTGCGCGAGTCAACTCTTCAATCCTGATTCTGTGATTTGCGTTCGGGTATAAAAAGCCGAGCCTCTCATAGATGTCATCTTTATTGATGTTATCTTTATTGATGTTATCTTTACTTTCAAATATTGCATCGTCTTTGTTATTGCTGCACGCAATGCTAACTCCGTTTTGAGAGAAGATTGTTATCTGATAACACCATGGGTGCGCTCTGCACAATGCGTTTAATACATGGGATAATTCTGTTTCAACAACACCACCAGAGTATGACTTAAATAAATATTTCTTGTCTTTCCTTGCCAAAGATTCAAGTTCCATTTCTGATCGAACAAGCGCGTGGATATCGTATTCGTTTTGTTTTTTTAGGCTCTTTAAGAGATAGTCTTTGATAAAGAAATAAACATCACAATTAGTATTGTCGCCGATTGGGGATTGCGCAAAACCTTCATCAGTACTCGTACGCTTCGCGCTCTCGAGTGAAGATCTCTCTGAAGGTTCAATTCTGCTACATCCAATTAGTTGAAGAAACAATAGTGATACTGAGAAAAATACAGCATTTTTTCCATTGCACACTTTTCCATTGCACACTTGGGTAACTCTTAGCCGTAACTTTTTTCAATTACGGAAGCTGCTTTAAAGATTGTTTGTTCATCAAAGTAGTTTCCTATCAATTGGACCCCAAGAGGCAGTTCATCGACGGCAGAGACGCCACCTGGAACAGAGATCGCTGGCAATCCAGCAATATTGACTGTAACTGTAAAAACATCATTCAGATACATTTGCACAGGATCGTTTACAGCCTCATCGTCTATTCCAAATGCAATCATTGGAGTTGTTGCCGTGAGCACAAGATCGGCCTTTGAAAACGCATTGTCCCGAAAGTCGTTCTTTATCATCTTCCTGATCTTGAGAGCCCTGTTATAATAAGCATCGTAATGGCCCGCGGAAAGGATATACGTTCCTGCGAGGATTCTTCTTTTGACTTCTTCTCCGAACCCTTCTGATCGCGATAATGTATACATGTCATCGATATTTGCTGGGTTCTCAGCCCTGTGTCCATACCTAACTCCATCATATCGTGCTAGATTTGAGGACGCCTCTGCAGGAGCTATGATATAATATGCAGGAAGAGCATATGGAGTTGTTTCAAGGCTGATATCAACGATTTGGCAACCAGCGTCCTGGAGCCACTGTTTGGCACAGTCCAAGACTCTCAGGTTATCCTCGTTTAGCCCGTCGGTATACTGTTTTGCGATTCCTATTCGCAATCCTTTTACAGATTGTCCTATAAAAGGCAAGTACTCTGGAATATCCACTTTTTCAGATGTAGAATCTTTTGGGTCATATCCTGCCATGGAATTCAGCATAATAGCGGCATCCTCAACAGTCTTGGTCATGGGGCCAGCCTGATCAAGTGATGAAGCAAATGCCACCATTCCGTATCTGGAACACAAGCCATATGTTGGTTTAATACCGACAATCCCCGCAAAAGCAGCTGGTTGGCGAACTGAGCCACCAGTATCTGATCCAGTCGCAGCAACCACAAGATCTGCTGAGACAGCAGCGGCAGAGCCTCCAGAAGAACCTCCTGGGACAAGAGGGGTATTAGGATTTGTTTTTTTTCTAATCCTAAGCCACGATGGGCCGAAATAGCTCGTTAGGTTAGACGATCCCATGGCAAACTCGTCCATGTTTGTTTTACCCAAGAAAATAGCTCCATTATTCAACAGGTTCTGAGAAACAGTCGATTCATATTGTGGAACGAAATCTTCGAGTATTCTTGAGCCAGCAGTTGTTCTGATGCCCTTTGTACAAAAAAGATCCTTAACTCCTATTGGGACGCCGAGCATTCTTTCTTTTGCCCAAGCTTCCGTATTGGAACTTATTTTTTCGTCGGCTTCTTTGGCTGCCTTAATCGCGCCCTCCTCATTGAGAGTTATAAAGGCGTTGAGATCTTTGTTTTTATCTATCCTTTCAAGGTAATGATTAACGAGCTCCAATGCCGAAAATTCTTTCGATCTCAACCCTTCAACGGTTTTCCTAATGGTTAGATTACTTATCATATTAACACCTATGGACATGCACAGACACAAGCGGTTTTTTATCACAACATTTCAATAATAGCCTTTTTACGGATCTTTTTACAGCGTCTATCAGTAGGTCGGCATTGCTGGAATATGAAGCTATATCGTTTGTTATTGCTTGGTATATAAGAGTCTGCAAGTACTCCTGTATTTCATTTGTAATGTATATGCCGCTTATAACAACATCCGGAGAGCTATTCAGCGTATCGCTACTTGAATTCAGCAGGAAGCTGACGCTCACGTGCCCGGAAGTTGACATTGCTGCTCTTTCTTTGACTATGGGGCTGCTGAGCGGAATAACGTTGCCGCTTTCTATGCAGCACAAGCCAACCTTTTTGGAGCCAATTTTGCTGAGTTTCCCGTCAATGAGCGAAATAACGTCTCCTGACTCTGCCACAATTGTCTCATCGATTCCGCAGGCCTTGGCAAATTTCTCGTGCGTCCGTAGCATGCACGGATCGCCATGGATGGGCATGAAAGATCTCGGCTGAAGCCACTTATACATATTAGATACGGCGGACTTGTTTGGATGCCCGGAGACATGTATCTTGGCTGTTGTCAGTTCTGTTGTTATTATCTCAACACCGCTTTTAACGAGCATATTCTGAAGTTCTCTAATACCGAGCTCGTTCCCTGGAATAACTTTCGACGAAAAGACAACAACGTCGTTTTTCCCAAGCTTCGTAACTCTATTTTCCTTTTTAGCAATCTTATAGAGTGCAGAACGGAGCTCTCCTTGAGATCCTGTGCATAGAAAAGCGACCTTATGCGGAGGCATGTCCGCGGCTTCTTCTTCTGATATCACTCCATTTACCGCCCTTTTTAAATCGCTTGAATAGTATGAAGTCTTAGAGATGGCATCCAGCATTTTATGCATCGAACGCCCGATGACGGCTACCTTCCTGCCTGTTTCCAGGGCGACACTCATTATCGCCTCCATGCGAGCAAGATTTGAAGCAAACAATGTTATGGTAATTCTTCTATCTTTGTTGTCCTTAAATATTTTTTTTATAGCAGCCTTGACATCTTTTTCTGATCCCTCGCTAGTATCGTTCTCACAATTCATAATATTAGTCGAATCGCAAAGCAGACAGTCAACTCCTGTCTTTCCTATTTTCTCCATTCTCTTAATATTGATGGAATCTCCTATCATGGGAGTATCATCTATTTTCCAGTCTCCAGAACAAAAAATATTACCGTAATGAGTCTTAATATACACGCCGGATGAGCCAACTATAGAATGCGCAAGAGGAACATATTCAATTTCGAACTCACCGATACGGAACGAATCATTATTCCTCACGACGTGAATCTCAACATTATTTCCCCATGAACACTCGCTGAATTTTTGCCTCAAAACGGCAGCAGGAAATTCAGTCACGTATATTGGAATTCTGAGTTTGTTCCAGAGGTGCTGAATCGCTCCTATGTGATCCTCATGGGCGTGTGTAACCAAAATCCCCTTTATATTATTCCTAACTTCAAGTGGAAACGAAATATCTGGAACCAAAATCTCGATACCATATTTGTCATAAAAAGCAATTCCAAGATCCAAAATTATCCACTCATTATCGCATCCTATCATCATACTATTGGCGCCTATCTGCTCCAACCCTCCGATGGGGACTATTGTTAATCCTTCTTTTTTCTCATGCATACAAGCTATCCTTTGTCAACAGACACATCCTCAAAAAACACGAGGAGCAAACCGCAAGGTCCCCCTCCGTATGATTGTACTACAGACTTTCTCCTTAGTCTCTCCTTTTTCTCGATTCTCAAAACGTCATATCAAGAACTTATCGCATATGATCAGCTAAGTATTTAGTCAAATGCTCACTTGTCTTTATTCAATAAAAATCTTCTAAATGCCTTATGCCCGGCGCTCAGAGCAACGGCTGCCGAAATTTTCGCAAAATCCACCACTACAAACGGGAAGAAACCGAAAATAATCGACATCTCGGCATCAAAGAGCTTCCACAACCAAAGTACTCCGCAGGTGTGAACAACAGCGTATCCAACAACACAGGCCACAAATTGATTTATTTTCTTTCGTCGCAAAAATGATATCAGCGGCGCAGCGAACAGCATACCGATTATGTATCCGAACGTCGGCATCGCCATGGCGGCGTGAAATCCAGCCGTCGCCGGAGAAAACACTGGAATACCGAGCAGTCCAACAGAAACATAACTCAGCAGGGCTATGAAAGCATCGCGCGGAGACAATTGAAATCCTATAAAGTATACAGCAAACGTTTGAAGAGTAAATGGCACTGGATACATGTTGATCTTCGTTTTAGCGCACAACGCAAGAAACACAACCGCCCCAGCTATTTTGCATGCCGCCGCAAGGCGATCTCCACTGACTTTAGATTCAATACTCATTTCAGTCTCCACAACAACAAGGACACAGTCCCAACTCCTCCGGCTTTAGATTCAATACTCATTTTAGTCTCCACAACAACAAGGACACATACACGAAAAGGAAATACTGGTGCGGTCGAGAAGACTCGAACTTCCACGGATCTCTCCACAGCGACCTCAACGCTGCGCGTCTACCAATTCCGCCACGACCGCAATGTGTAGTGATCCCTATCTTACCGCTTCTACCAAGCTCCTAAAAGCTGGGGGATCCTCCATTGCCATTTTCGCAAGCATCTTCCTGTCGATTCTTACATTTGCCTTATTCAGCTTGTCTATAAAGGTAGAATACTTCAAACCGAATTCTCTGACGGCAGCATTTATTCTCTGGATCCACAGGCCTCTGAAATCTCTTTTCTTAACTTTACGATCCCTATAGGCATATTGCCACGACTTCTCAAGCCTTTCTAACGCCGGCCTGAAACACTTAGACGATCTTCCTCTGAAACCCCTTGCTTGGGACAGAACCTTCTTATGCCGCGCATGAGCAGTAATTCCTCTCTTAACTCTTGCCATTTTCCATAACCTCCATCACTTATACGTGAAAATAATTGGTCGCGACCTTCTTGGCGTCGCTCGGATGCATAATCGTGGTCCCCCTGGCGTTCCTGAGCATCCTATTGCTTCTCTTTCGCATGTTGTGCCTCTTTCCGCACTGCCCCATCTTAACGAGCCCAGTCCCTGTAAAACGGAACCGTTTCTTGGCGCTGCTTTTCGTCTTTAACTTCATAAACTCTCTCTATCAAAATACCAATACAAAACTAACAACTGGTACCTGCTGCCGGACTCGAACCGGCATACCATATGGTGACAGATTTTAAGTCTGTTGTGTCTACCAATTCCACCAAGCAGGCGGTACAGTCATTAAGCATAATACTAACAAAACGCCGCCTCGATGTCAAGCATCCTTTTTAAGCTTTTTTTGTTCGTCTCTGACTACTTTGGTAAACAGCTTAAACTTCGCCCAGCTCTCCAAATAAGGACGCGCTCTGCTTACTTGCACGTCAGATCTGCAAAAGAATCTACACTTCCATCCAGCAGCTTCATGGAGAAGTTCAAATCTATGAGGAGGAGGATTAGTGAGCATCCTTTGGCTAAGCTCTCCGGAAGGCATAACGCCATCGACATACTTTTCGAATCCCGATTTATAAAGCAATCTCCCTTCCCCTATCTCCCGGGCGACCTCTTTTGCTCTCGCTTCCACCGCCGGATACGGTCCATAAGTTACTTCATATTCACTAGTTGCTTTGTTAAAAGCAATACCATCATAAAGAAAAATATAGCCTTCGTTATCAGCAGCAGCCTTTCCGCCACCGAGAACTCCGGCCACCAATACTAATCCCACGATTCCGAATAATTTCTTGTTCATAAGAACCTCCTGAAAAAAACACACATACCTACAATAAGTCTATCACAAATAATCAAACTGCGCAACATTTTATTTCCCAAAACAACAGCGCCGCGTAATTATTCTATCGCTGCGCTGCTGTCATATAGATTGGTTTAAGGTTTTGCTTTTGCTGCATTGACCGCTCTGGTAAATATTCTAAATTTTGCCAAAGTTTCCAGAGCTGGAGCATTGCATAGTAGTTTTTGTTTTAATTCTGAAACCGGCTTGTAGTAAAATGTGCATTCCAATTTGGCATCTCCAGGGGTAGTTTCTAACGCAAAGGAAGAACCAATATTCTGTATTCCTCTTAAAAGCTCTCCATAAGGTATGCTGTCCTGGACATACTTACTGAATTCCCCATAAGTCACACCAGTATAATTCCTTTTCCCTACTTGCTGAGCAACTTCTCCCGCTTTCTCTTCCAACGCCGGATACGGTCCATAAGTTACTTCATATTTTCCAGTTGCTTTGTTAAAAGCAACATGATCAGTAATACAGTTATAATCAACTGCAAAAGAAGCAACAGCCTTTCCGCCACCGAGAACTCCGGCCACCAATACTAATCCCACGATTCCGAATAATTTCTTGTTCATAAGAGCCTCCTGAAAAAACACACATGTCTATAATAAGTCTATCACAAATAATCAAACTGCGCAACATTTTATTTCAAAAAACAACAGCGCCGCGTAATTATTCTATCGCTGCGCTGCTGTCATATAGATTGGTTTTAAGTTTTGCTCGTTCTTCATCAAACGCATGACCAAACAGCAGGTATTGTGCGTAGCGTTCACTGTAGGGAACATTCTTCTTATCTACACTCCGATTAGCATCTAAAAGTTGCTTATAGCAGAGTGTACACGTGAATCCAGCAGCTCCAATGGAAATCTTATCACTTGGAATACCATCGAGGAATTTACTTCTAATATCACTCATAGTTATATTGCTTGAAATTGGAACACAATTATCGAATTCCTCATAAGTCACACCAGTATAATTCCTTTTCCCTACTTGCCGGGCGAATGCTCTTGCTTGCTCTTCCACCGCCGGATACGGTCCATAAGTTACTTCATATTCTCTAGTTGCTTTGTTAAAAGCAACACCATTATAAAGATAAATATAGCCTTCGTCATTATCAGCAGCAGCAGCAGCAGCAACAGCAACAGCCTTTCCGCCACCGAGAACTCCGGCCACCAATACCAATCCCACGATTCCGAATAATTTCTTGTTCATAAGAACCTCCTGAAAAAACACACATATCTATAATAAGTCTATCACAAATAATCAAACTGTGCAACATTTTATTTCAAAAAACAACAGCGCCGCGTAATTATTCTATTGGAGAATCATCTTTTCCAGAATACCGAGCTAAGAACCATAAATATGGGGATGAGCTCGAGTCTCCCGATGAACATGTCCATGATTAGTATCAGCTTGCCATATGTGTTGAAGTCTGTGAAATTGATTGTTGTGTTCATCATGAAGTTCAATGGGAGTCCAGCGTTTGTTATACAGGCGCCGACTGCGGCTCCTGCAGTTGAAATGGAACATGAGTCTAGAATACATATGAGGAAGATGCTCGCTATAAATGATATAACGAAAAGGGCCATAAATGACAAAACTGAAGCTATTAGGTTGTCATCAATTGTTTTTCCGTTGTATTTTGGAATGTCGACATTATATGGTTTCACGAGTTTTTTCATATTGACTCTGAGGACTGTCCAAATAACTTGCAATCTAAATATCTTAATTCCGCCTGTCGTTGAGCCGACGCACCCTCCGATTGTTGATAGGATGATAAACATAAATCTGAAAAGAGGACTGAAATAAGAGCCATCGGATACTGTTAATCCTGCTGTTGTCATGGATGAAGTTGAGTCGAATATTAGATCGACAACTGTTCGCAGAGGCAAGTTTCTGCCATTTTTTATGAAAGCGTAAACGAGGATAAAAATAGTAATTCCGAAATAGAGTTTTGTGTATACTCGTGTTTGTTGGTTTTTATAAAATTTTTTAAATCCTCCCCTAAAACAATGTACTATTTCCATGAACGTTATGCCGCCAATAAACATTCCGGCTATTGCAATGATCTCCATATTCATATTGTCATAGCTGCTTAGTCCGCCATTATCTATAACGAATCCTCCAGTTGAGACGGATGTCACGCTATAGCATATCGCCTCCAGCATACTCATTCCCGACATGTGGAAAAGGGTTGAAAAGATAACGATCAGAGATACGTAAGTCAAAACAAAGACTGAGGCAATTTGGGAAGCTCTTGGCAAGAATTTTTGAGATTTGTCGGAGTTTTCGGTTTGAAAAAGTTGCATTCCACCAACCCTAAGGTTTGGCATAATCATCATTGCTAACGAGACGATTCCGACACCGCCGATGAAATGCAGGACCATTCGCCAAATATTGATGGCGTCGGGCAATGAGCCAACATCGTCATATATGGAGACTCCGGTTGTGGTTAGTCCGGAAGATGCTTCGAAAAAGGCAGTTACAAAATCAATATCCACGCCATCGTATAAGAATAGCGGGGTTGCGCTGAAGAGAGCCACAAGAAGCCACAAAATGGCAATTAGAAAATACACATCTTTTTGCGAGAATGACAGATGCCCAGGAGCTTTACACGCCAGTGTTAGGCACACACCGATAAATACGCAAATGATGATCGATACCAAGAAAACGTCCAGGCAGGCCCCGTCCTCCACGATAGAGTCATACAAAAGAGGAATCAGCATAAAGCACGATATTCCGCAGAGAATAATACCAATTGAAAAGAAAACAGTTCTAACGTTTATGCTCACCAGATGAATCCGCGTTGTTTGGCTGATACAAGTCCTTTTGACATTTTATAAAATGCTCTTGCAAAAATCAGCAATTAATCGGAAAATCACTCCAGTAGAATCATTCAGTAAACGAGAAGCATGTGGGAGTTTGTAAGTTTTACGTAAGTTTGTCGTTTTGCTTATTTTTGCTTTTTATATTTTGTTTTGGAGTATTTCATTATTATTCCTTTAATAGTCTTGATACCTCTATTTCGTTTTATATATCTGTGTCTTCGGTTTTTATATGTATAATATCTTTCATACTGATATCATTTTATACAGGACTTTTTAAGATTACCGAAACATCGCTAATTATCAATGAATTTGTAAACAAACTGGTGGCATTGGATAGAAATGTCATAGACAGGCATGGAACCGAGTCTTTATGTGAAGACTTCATAAAATATGCGACGGCCAACGAAAGCAGAATTATTGAGCTTTATTCTAGAGTATTGCCGTTTTTTGTGTGTTTCGCAAGCATTATAACATCTTTGATTTATGTTGATAAGAAGGCATTATTTTTCGTGGCCTATGTAATTTTAATTCTCCACGTTATTATCCCTTTTTTTATGTTGATAAAGCATGTATTTGGCGTCAGCAAGGCAGAAGTTTTTATAAAGAAATTTGCGAGGATGCTGCTGAACTCTACAAGGGGTATTCAGTTTTTTGGAGTTAACGGAGCGGTTTTTGCAAAGCTGAACGAGGAAATAAAAGGAATGATGAAGGAAGAGTATTCAATTTCTCGCAAGGAATTATGGAAATTATTTTTCTCGCTATGTGTTATATTCACAACAATATGTTTTTCGTATTTCATAACTGATTTCAATTATTCGCGCCAGGTTTTACAGGCCACAAACTCGTATATAATTCCGTGTGTTTCATCTGTTTTTTTATATGTTATATTTTTACGATCGCTTTTGAAATATAAAAAATTGGCTAATAGTAATACTAAAATAATTGAGATGATGCAGCGTTATCTTCTCACGAGTGATAACTGCAGCGGATTAGCGAAATCTTTAACAAAATTTTCGGCAAAATTTGATCCAACCAAGAAGCTGATTATCGCTTTTCACGGAGTCTCGCTGAACAATAAGTTTGCAGAATCCAATAAACCGATATTTAATGATCTAACTTTTTCCGTTCTTCCTTCTGAGATGATATCGATTGTCGGGGAGAATGCCAATAAATACGGGAGCTATATTTATGACATGATTCTTAAATTTTATACAATTCAATCAGGAAATATTTATATATCTGGCTTGAATATAAACAATCTCAGCGCAAATGCTTTGAGGAAAAAGTTTTATGTTTTTAAAGAAGATTTCGGATTAATAAATGGAACTGTAAGGGACAACATATTATATACCCTCCGTCTGAATAGATTAGATAAACATAGTCTTTTAAGCATTATTAATAGAATAGGATTGGCGACGCATGCCGATGATAACGTTTTTAATGAATTCGGCGATATAGCTGTGTCCCAGAAGGTGCTGATAAAGCTTCAAATGGCGAGGGCACTTTTGATAGATACCAACAGCAGTTGCTATGACGCTATTCTTATCGAGACTCCGCTTTATTTTAGTGATCCAGAAACTGAGAAACTTTTCTACGAAATAATAAACATTTCGTTTCAAAAGAAAATCATTATGATCATCACAGATAAACCATCAATTATAATAAAATCCCACAAGATTCTATATCTTGGCCACGACAAAAACCTCTTCGGGTCTCATGCTGATCTCGTTAATGACAGGAGCTATCAGGAGTTCATAGCAAGCAGAGTATATCCAAATTTGTAAAAACTCCTGGCCAGTTATAAGGATTAAAAAACCGCCATAACATTTGTTCCACACCCGTTTGGATTGGCACAGAAACATGGCCTCACAATGATTTGTGAAGCGCGGATTTGTGAAGCGCGGGAGCCCCCCTGCGGAATGATCCACAAATCGAAGACTATACGCAAGTTTCTACTTTTATTTCCGAGGTAGTGGAACTTCTCAAGAAAGTAACTCATATGTAGTTATGTTTTTTTGGCAGCCCGACTTTCGAAGACCTTCAGTAAACTCGTTAAGTATCTCCTTCAGCTTTTTTGTTTCGCTATACCTTCCTTTTATTGTGAAAGCTAGACCGCATAATTTTATTATCGATGGAAGCATTCTTTTTATGACGTAATGAGGGACATTTTTCGACAGGAACCCTCGCAGATTATAGTTCATTTCTAAATCGTCTTTCTCATCCCAATCCTTCTGTAGCTCAAACTTTTCAACATTTAGCCCATTCACTTTCAACAACAAGCGATCGTAGTCCGTTATGACACCCTCCTTGCGAAAAAAGATGGCATATAGAATCGAAGTAATGGATTCAATTTTATCTGCTGTCTCCATCTTACACTCTTCAACGAATTTTGAGTCTCCGAATTGGATAGGCTCCAGCATCTCGAGGAGCAACATACTAAATAAATGAAGATATACGGACGTTTGGCTGCAGTCACAATAGGTTTTTGCGTTGTTCTTCAAAAGTTGCACGCCATTAGATATTTTGCAACGGTATTCCTTCAGAAGTTCCTCGTCCTTGCTCAGAGTTTCCTCGTCCTTGCCCGGTGTTTTCTTGTCCTTGCTCGGTGTTTCCAACACGGAGGGGCACATGGACCATACTATATTTGTCTCTTTATTGGCTGTCTTGTTTGTATTGATTATCTCTTTCCAAAGAGATTTCCCGTCATTGCTCAGTATTTTCAACGAGGGGAGATTCATGAACCAATTTAGATTTGTTGCTTTATTGAATACGCTGTTTGTATCAATTATTTTATTCCAATAAATAGCCAACACGAGCTTCCATGCATCTTTTACATTTATTTTTTGATTCGCATCACTAAGACTCAAATTTAATAAATCCGATAGTGGAGATGAGTTCATTGCTTCGTCTGCGATAATTTTTTGCCCAACAGTTAGGGCAACATA
Organism: Holosporales bacterium; assembly: GCA_031257415.1. Taxonomy (GTDB): domain Bacteria; phylum Pseudomonadota; class Alphaproteobacteria; order RUG11792; family RUG11792; genus JAIROR01. Next base: position 14,707 of record JAIROR010000095.1, read on the forward strand.
TTCGTTCTTTATATTCCCGTTCTCTATCTCCTCAGTTAGTATTTTCTTTATATTTTCAATTGTTCCCGCATTTGGTTGTAGCAATATATCATACATATGTACCACTTCTGTTAGGCATCTTTTTCCTATATAAAACTTATTAATTACTGATTCTATAATTTCTATGGTCGTCATAGCATCCAGAAGATTTTGAAGTCGGATTAGCAGGTTCTTCGGCCCAGTGTAGGGAGGGAAGGCGTAGCTAATAATACTAAAGCACGTTTCATTTATCATATTCTTTAGAGAATATGTAACAGATTTTGAGGAGGAATTAAAGCTACTACCGAGGATATGACTAGCGCTTTCATTGAGGATAGAACTACTACTAGAGCTGGAACTGAAGCTACTACTGCTATTGGGCTTAGTATCAATTTTAAACAGCGGCGGA
>JAIROR010000097.1 GCA_031257415.1 Holosporales bacterium
TTCATGAGTTTCTCTTGTTGTTCTGGTGGAAGACTATCAAATTCAACCAATGCCTTAAAGGAGGGGTTGCTCAGGATAGCCAGTACATCGGGATTACTTACTCCCGCTCCTCTGAGCGCTTTTTTCAAGGCCTCCAGAAAGCGTGCCTGCATATCGGCTTCCTTCTTTGCTGCCGCAAGTTTGGCAATTCCTTTTGCAAGTAGTGTGCGTTTATTTTCCGAATCTTTAAACTCAGACATCACCAAGCTTTTCTTGTCTAGCGCCTGATCGATTGCTTGCTGGGGAGGAACATTAATCTCCCTTGTCTCCTGAGTTCTATTTTGAAGAATATATCCCGTTTCTGTAACATCTGTTAATTCCCTTTTGATTTCGCGGCCATGTTGATCTTTGGTAATAGTATAGTGATAAGTAATCGTATTGAGGTAATGATCGATATAAACAACCTGTCTGATTTTTTTCGCCAAGTAAAGGACTGTATTCTCATTTGGATCGTTCAATTCTGGCTTATACCCAACTCTCCTGTAAAAATCATCCTGCAACTTTTTGAATTCATAGCTATTTGGGTCCGGATGGTGCGCCAGCAGATATTGTCTTGCTATTGGATCTTTGGTAATGTTGGGAGCTCCAGCGCTATTCCTTGGCCTATTGCTCCTTTCAAAACTATAATTCAGGTTGTTCTTCGCGATAATTGCTCCACTTTGTTTAACTGTTGGCAGATTCTTCAGATACAAAGTCATATCAGCTCCAGAAGACACCTCTCCTGAATTAGAAAAGTTTCCATTGATATTGAGTCCATAGGAATTTGGAGAATGAAGAGTTCCTTTCTCGCCAATATTGAGATCCTGTAACTGAGAAAATCCGATACTATTCGCAAGAAGAACGCCGCCATTGCCGATACCCAAATGTCTCACCCCGCCCGTCATATTGCCAGAAACTAGCATGGACTTTCCTGGATCAATGCTTATATTGCAATTGCGCGCGTTTAAATCATCAAAACTGCTTATTCCATGTTCAATATAATGCAGCATTCCATCTATACTAAATTTTCCACTGGATTTCAGGGCCCCATAGTTTTCGATGGTATTGCTTTTAAAACTTGGAGTTGCCGTTTTATTAACAATGCGGAATACTGGCAAATCAACAATCTCAGTAGGCATTTCGCCAAACTGTAGCTCCCCAGAATTAAATAAATAATTTTGAAAAAGTTGGCATGAATGCGCTTGAATTGTTCCATGATTATGAATCTGATTTGCGCTTGCAACCAGAAAGTAAAAGGCCTGCACGCCGTTATTCTTCAATATTCCAGATGTTTTGATTCCATAGGTTCTGTGCTCATTCCAGCCTGTGTACGCCTGCTCAGTTTGCCAAAGTTCAACATCTCCGCTTTGCCCCACAAGCAACGCCAAAGTCTCTCTGTCGTCATCGGATTTATGCCGAAATAACAAAGCATTATTCAACGAAGATATATGGAAATTATCTGCAACAGACTCAGTAAAGGCAGGGAAAGCTGAATCAGCTACCCGTATTTTTAATTTCTCTACTCCATTTTCTTTTCCCACTAATTCCAGATTATCTCCGGATTTTTCAATACCGAAGAAGACTTGCGAATCATCAAGATATTTTGTCCCAGCTATATCACTTATAGAAGAAATACCAGATGACTCCACTGAATAGGGGCAAAATAAGCACACTGCCACGCAGACAAACGATCTACCAAGCGATCTACCAAGCGATCTACCAAATTTCAATACCACTCCACAGACCCACACACACAATACCGCCGTATTTAATATTCTACATCGCCAGGAGAGGGGCACAACCAAAAAACATTCTATGATATATCCAAATACCAAAAGATTGCCCGAGAGGAGGCAGGTTGCCGTTGGTATTTCTTGGGGGATTCCGGGGCGGAAAAATCCACAATCTTTCGTTGATTTGGTATATGTTTTTCTAGGCTTGGCAATAGAAATGAAATCGATCTCAGAATGTTCCTGAATAGATTTCCAGATCTATTGCCTCCTTGCAAAATTCAAGATTACTCAGACAGAATAGATTTCCAAATTATGTCGATCTTCTTCATATTCTCTATACATTTCTCAAGGTGATTTTCTTCTTCCGAATCTTTCCTTTTGAAAGCATTTGTATATTTCCTCAAGCCAGTCTCCAACTTGCTGTATAGATCGAGACCTTTCTCAGAAAGCTTGATATAGCATGCCCTCTTGTCCCGCTCACTTGGCTCTTGAACAAGATATCCGTTGGCAGCCATTTTCTTGACATTATATGAGGCATTGGAGCCTGTATAATATCCCCTCGACGTTAGCTCCCCTATTGTCACAGAATTGGTCCCTATATTTATAATCGTTAGAGCCTGCGCGCTACTTATATCGGATACTTCAATAGCCTCAAGCTCCTCCCTCACAATATCTAAGAACAGCTTGTGTAATTTCTCACTATAAATAGAGACCTCTATGCAAGTGTTTTTCATAAATTCCCTCAAAAACATAACAACTACTATATATATTCTACACCAAAATAAAAAATAAACAATTAATAAAATGCGTTTTTCGAAGAAGTATAGCTAATTTTATATCGCTTAATTTCCGAGACTACTATCTTATCTTGAGAAGAGCCAGGCCGACGATCCCCAGAACTATTGACAGAATCCAAAATCTGAAAACAATTGTCGATTCTGCCCAGCCCTTTTTCTCAAAGTGGTGATGTATTGGGGCCATCAAGAAGATCCTCTTTCCATGCGTAAATCTGAAATATAAAACCTGTAAAATAACCGAGACAGCTTCAACAACGAATAGCCCTCCTATAATTGCGAATAGTATTTCATGCTTAGTTATAACTGAGACGAAGCCGAGAAGACCGCCAATTGCTATGCTCCCAGTATCTCCCATAAATATTTTTGCTGGTGGAGCATTGAACCACATAAATCCAAGGCTCGCCCCAATGAGGGCGCTCAGATAGACGCTCACTTCGGACATGCCGGGGATATACTCCATATGCAGATAGTGGGCAAAAACGCTATTCCCAACGAGGTAACTTATGATTGCGAGGCATATCGAAGACATAATAACGGGGCCCATTGCGAGGCCATCGAGACCATCTGTGAGATTTACTGCGTTGGAGCTTCCGACTATAACGAATACAGCCCATAAGACAAATATATAGCCGAAATCTATTTGAAAATTTTTAAAAACAGGAAAATAAACAATCGTTGATTCGAGATCGCATAAATATAGGCATATTGAAGAGATCGCTATTTGGAGAAAAAGTTTTTTCTTGCCAGTAAGTCCTTTGCTGTCGTTCTCAAAGATCTTTAAGAAATCGTCAATGGCCCCAATTAATCCGAAACATAAAGTCATCGCAACACACGATATAGTGTATGCGTTGCTCATGTCTCCCCAAAAGAGGATGCTCGCCATCAACGAAAAAAGGATAATGATTCCCCCCATTGTTGGAGTTCCTTTTTTGTTTTGAAGATGAGCTTCCGGGCCGTCACTCCTGATTGGCTGACCATTCTTTTGATATTGCTGCAGGATATTAATAATCTTTTTGCCGAAACACAGAGCTATGACGAAGGCACACAAAAAAGCACAGATAGCCCTGAAGGTAATATATTTCAAGACTCCCAGCTTGATGATACTATACAATACGTTGCAAAACATTTATTATATTCTCCAATTTGACACTTCTAGATCCTTTGATTAGGACTGTATCGCCATCTTTCAAAATCCTCAGTATTTTGTTCACAGTTTCGTTGTCTGCCTTTTCAAATGTTTCAAAACCTCTCTCTTTGAAGATAGCAAAGAAGTCAGCAGAACCAATAAAAATTAGCTTGGATATGCCGGAATTTTGAGATTTCTCTGCCAGCCTTTTATGAAACTCAAAGGAGAACTCGCCTGCTTCCCCCATCTCTCCAAGAATTGCTACTTTCCTGTTTTTCGAATTATAGGAATTCAGAAAATCAATGGCCGCTTCCATTGAAGTTATGCTTGCATTGTATGAGTCATCTATGATCTCAATTATCCTATTATCGCAAGAATACATGGCAATTTCTCCTCGCCCTCGAAGAGGCGATAATTCCTCTAGAAAAGGAACGTATTTATCCGATTCCAGGCCTAGAACTTCTATGATCGCCAGGATAGCTCCACACAGGCTATGGTAATGCCTTGGCAGATGCGGAACGTGAAACTCTTCAAATGGAATAGCCGTAATGTTTTTTGACTTTGCTAAACTAGCGAGTCTTTCTTTATATGGCATATCTATTGGAAATAGAACAATTCCCCCAGCCGAGAGAGCTTCTACTATCGAAATCTTTTCGTTAGCAATCTCTTCGAGGCTGCCAAAATTGCCTATATGTGCGGGAGCTATATTTGTTATTGCTGCTATATCCGGTTTCAAATACTCCGCAAGCTCCTTTATTTCGCCTCTGTGATTTGACCCAAGCTCAAAAATTCCATACTCGTGATCTCTCTCAAGCATTGATAGACACACAGGAATTCCGCATATTGTATTGTAATTTCTGATTCCAGCGAGGGTTTTGTGCTTATGACCTAGGACAGAGGAAAGCCAAAATTTGAGAGTTGTTTTCCCAACGCTACCTGTTATGCCTATGATTTTGGCTTTTGAAAGCGACCTGGTATATTGACCGTATTCCAGAAGAACTCCGAGGGCGTTCTCCTCAACAACAAACGAAGCTCCCTTGGCGATGGCGTCATTAATAAAGTCTGCCCCACTATTGATAGCAAAGAATACTTCGCCTTCCTTTATAAGTCGCGAATCTATAGATGCTACCTTGCCGGTTATTCTGTCGAGAATATGCTTGTGTAAACCGGACATCAGATTAGAACAACACGCAACGGAACTATAATAGCGAAATTATATACCTAAATTGAGGCCGCTGGCAAGTAAAGAGAGGGCATTGCCTCTGATTTTTACTACAAAACCTCTCACAAACAAGGCACAAATAAGGCGCAATCCGGCCGTCCCCCAATCAATAAGAGATTTCGGAATAATGAATTTAAAAACTTCCCCCACACAGATCGGCTAATAAAAACTTGACACCCATTGCGTTATATTGTATCCTTTAACTAAGTTAGGTTGTATTTTTAAATGGATATGAATTATGGTCGTTAGAAAGATATTTTTGATTGCGGCAGTCGCGGTGGCCCCAGCATGCGCCAGCATGGTCAACCAAAGCAGTACAGATAATGTATTAAATATAGAAGAATGGGGGAATGCAGAAGTTCCTGAGATAGATATGGATAAGCCAGTAGATATGGATAAGCCAGTAGATATGGATGATCCAGTAAATGAAATAGAAGCACTTGAGAATGGGAGATTTAAGATAATCTATGAAAGTGGAAATGTGTATGAAGGAGATTGGAAGAATGATGTAAAAGAAGGAAATGGTAAGTTTGTATGGGTAGATGGAGATGTATATGAAGGAGATTATAAGAATGATGTAAAAGAAGGAAATGGTAAGTTTGTATGGGTAAATGGAACTGTATATGAAGGGGAGTTTAAGAATAATGCAATAGAAGGAAAAGGAAAGATAGTATTTGAAAATGGAACTATATATGAAGGGGAGTTTAAGAATGATGCAATAGAAGGGAAAGGTAAGATAGTATTTGAAAATGGAAATATATATGAAGGGGAGTTTAAGAATAATGTAATGGAAGGAAAAGGAAAGATGGTATTTGAAAATGGAAATACATATGAAGGAGGCTGGAAGGAAGGTAAAAGAGAAGGAGAACAAGGTAAGTATGTATGGACAAATGGAAATGTATATGAAGGAGACTTTAAGAATGATGCAAGAGAAGGAAAAGGTAAGTTAGTATTAGTAAATGGAAATATATATGAAGGAGATTGGAAGAATAATATAAGAGAAGGAAGGGGTAAGTTAGTATATGTAAATGGAAATGTATATGAAGGAGACTTTAAGAATGATGTAAGAGAAGGAGAAGGTAAGTTTACATGGGCAAATGGAGATGTATATGAAGGAGATTGGAAGAATGATAAAAGAGAAGGAAAAGGCAAGTTAGTATATGTAAATGGAGATGTGTATGAAGGAGATTATAATAATGTTGCAATAGAAGGAACAGGAAAGGCAGTATGTGTAAATTTAGATGTAAATGAAGGAGATTGGAAGGATGGTAAAAGAGAAGGGATAGGCAAGTTAGTATGTGTAAATGGAAATGTATATGAAGGAGATTGGAAGGAGGGAAAATTCATTAGTGGAACTATACGTAATGGAGATTGGATGGAGGAAAGATTCAGTGAGAATAGCATCAATTAACTTACTCCGGCTGCCTATTAGTTTGAATTGTTAATCTGAATACTGTGCGGCCGAGCTTTTCTGTCTACTCCGGCCGCCTATTAATTTTGAATATTGTGCGGCCGAGGTTTTCCGTCTACTCCGGCCGCCTATTTATTCGGGTATACTGTGCTGCCGGGGTTTTCTATCTACACCGGCCGCCTATTTATTCGGGTATACTGTGCTGCCGGGGTTTTCTATCTACTCCGGCCGCCTATTTATTCGGGTATACTGTGCTGCCGGGTTTTTCTGTCTACACCGGCCGCCTATTCATTCAGGTATACTGTGCTGCCGGGGTTTTTATTGGCGCTTCCAAAAAGAAACCTCGGCAGAAATCAAATAAATTTTCATCCCGTAAAATCTTTTGCGCCTTCTTCTATTTCTGAATTTATTTTCTTCATGTATGCATTGACATTTGCAAAAACATCTTGTTTGGGACAGTTCCCTTTATCCATCATTTCCATTATATACGCATTACTGGCCAGTTCGCTGATAAAGGAATGTAAATTTCTACTAAGAACAGTAAAACAGTTTAGGTGCCAGTAGAAGCGATCAATATCGCTCGAGTTGTTCAAAAGCTGCAAATGTTTATCAACACTGGATCCAAAATTGGCAAACACTTTCTCTACTAAGGCATATACTGGCAACAAACCACTTTCCCTTGTTCTTGTTATACTGTTTTCATCTACTGCTTTTATTGGGGATAATGTGTTCTCTTGGCAGATATGGTTTATCAAGGGCTGATATGATGTATCCGGCAACTGTTGTATTACGCGACAGAGCTCTAGAGATGGGGGAACATCGTCGTTGTTGGAGTATATAAGTTCTTCTTTATTATTTTTTACAACGAGCATGTTTGCAATATTTCTCACTTTTATCAGAACTTCCGCGTCGAGCGGATCGTGTATGTTGTACACGTCGTTCAGGGTATTCGGATTGGGCAGAGTATTCGGATTGGGCAGAGTATTCGGATTGGGCAGAGTATTCGGATTGGGCAGAGTATTCGGATTGGGCGGATTATTCGGATTGGGCGGATTATTCGGATTGGGCGGATTATTCGTGTTGTGCAGAGTATTCGGATTGGGCGGATTATTCGTGTTGTGCAGAGTATTCGGA
>JAIROR010000032.1 GCA_031257415.1 Holosporales bacterium
CCCTCGTAATGCCATTCTTCCTCAACTCTTCACTTCCACAAAATTTGCATGCCATTTCATATGCCTCCATTAACAATATCCCTGATATTATAACATGCTATCTATATGACGCAATCCCACATAATCGAAGGCCTCCGCATGATTTTTGGCTTCCAGATAATCTTTGATCGGTTTGGAGCCTGAAGTAAGGCCTTCTTCCACACTTAATGCAGTTTCTTCTCGAGTTAGAGTATTTCCCTCAATAGGTTAGATGTGTAGGTTAGCTCAACTCTTAGCCACTTTATTATGGCTTCGAAGGATTTAGAAGAAATTTGAAGCCGTATCTCTTGAATTTGTTTAAATATCTTATACATAGTTTATGGTTACCATCTTCTGTAACTATACACTATAAGTTTAAAAATATCAACATGCGAATTGTAGAGGGACTGCCCTATAAGTATAGCAAAATGTGGAAAATCCACTGATTTTACAATGAGTTATGTCTCTATCGGAAACATCGTTCAAAATTGACGATTTTGTTGAATATTCAAGGGTTCTATCTAGTGATTTCTATTTTTATAGGGCAATCCCTTGTAGATTCTAAACGTAATTAATAACTGTCAAATCAACTTCGTTTTCGGGACGTTTTGAAGCGCATGTCCGTAATTGTTAACAAAAAAATGCGAAGTGCTGGAAATAGAGCGTCCGATTTTTCATAGTGGCGGAAAGATTTTTAACCATGTTCGTTTATTAGTTTTTATCAATTTTTTGCCTCTTAAGTTTGAGATGCTCCAAGGCACGAAAAATTATTATCGAACACGGTTAATCTCTGTCCCATAATTCCCATTTTTATTGGGCAATCCCCAATTAACTGTGCGATAATATTTTTTTTTGACAAATTTTTAATATTTTTGTATTATGGTCACATTAATGATGTGGAACAGGCAAAATGGAGTATTGGTCATGAAAAAGGCTGTATTGGTTATTAGTACATCAATTTTATTTTCCGTGATTGAGTTGAATGGACCCGTGCGGGCTGCTCAATCCAGTATTTCCAATGAAAAAGATGCGGTATCTTTCGTAACACAATGTACCATAGAAAAATTAAAGCAAGCAGGCGTAGAATTGCCGAATTGGCCAGATTCTGTCGAGAAAGTCATAATGGTTAAGCCAGATCCCAACATGGAAGCCTTAGCGCAACAGATAGGCTTCCAAGCGAGTCAAAGCAGAAATTCCCCAAACTGTCTAACCTTCCAACAAATTCTACAAAACGGATTCGCCATAACAGAGGAAAGCCAAGAATATCTCACTCATGATCCCGAACGAGCTGTAATAGTGGTGGATATGTTTAACGAAGGAAATTTGTATGCAGCAATAGTGGCTACGCTGAGAGCGTTTCTTACAGATCAAAGTAATAGCAGATTCATGATGGGTACACAGACACTTCATCTGCGCATGGCTCAAAATCAGGAGTTGTTGGATGTGATTTCTGAAATATTTACAGTTATTACAATTTTAAGAGATCATGAAACCCCTCTTAGGCAGATGGAACGTGAAGTGAAAACTCTTTCTCTTTCGCTAAGTTCGTCCACTGTGCCCAAGCCTGAAGATAGCATTGTCGCTGGGCTCAGCCCCAGAGACGACCCGGCTGCCATTGTGGGAAGAGTTAATGCTAATTTGGGAAGAATATTGAGAGAATATGGTCATCGAGAAGAAAGGGACTATTTAATGAGGGTAGTTCGTCTCCTCCAACGCGCGCGGGCTTTGGTTGCAGCTGATCCTCAACTTGGACCAAATACGCCTCCTGCAACATTTGTGAATGCAGTAGCCCAGGCACTACTGACTTTCCTCGCAGTGCGGCGTGCGCATGAAACATACGAGCAGTTAGGGGAGGAGGCAACTAATATCGCTGCTGGGATGAGTTATGTGGACGGCTTTGGCGCGGGTGCTAGCTATGGGCCGGTCGCAACTGCTGTCGATACGCAAACCAAGGTGGGGCAAAGAGGCAACTCTCTTCTTGCGGAAAAAAAGAAACTGAATTTTAGTGTGGGCGCACAGGCCAGTGGCGGCGGTTCCAGCCTTGGCGGTGGTGCTATTGGTAGTTATTCAAAAGAGAAATTCTTTATGAACGTATGTCAGATATTCGATGCCGATTCGGAAGCAATACGCCGATCTCGTGAACAAGAGAAAAGGAACCCCACAGAAAAATCTGCTCTTTCCAAAGTAGACGACCATCGAAAAAAAGCACAGGTAACTGTTACTGAACTTTTGTTACCATTTGGAGAATTGGTTGCCATTATGAAGAGTTGGGGGGTCGTTCCCACATCAGTACATCTTTCAGTACCACAGAGGGACGACCTATTACGGCCTTCTTCTCCTGAAACTGTCACAGAATATCGTGCAGGCTTGTACGGGAAAGTTGAACTACTCAGTGGGTTGGGTGTTAGTGTTTGGGGAACGGCCGGTCGTCAGACATCAGAGATATGGCACCAAGTTATGGAATCATTTGACAGAACATTTTTGCCAAAAGCGTTTCTTAGCGCGCAATTATCGGCAAAACAATTTGGATTACCTTTTAGCAAGGTAAATGCGGTAATGGCTTCATTTTTTTCCAAAGATCCGAATGAAAGAGAACAACAGCAAAATAATCCAGTCTATATTGCCAACGTTATCGCAATTATTAACGGTGATGTGGTGAGATATTTGACACATAGTAATGAGTACCGACTCAACAATTCTAAAAAAGCAGGAGCTGTTAAACAATCTTTGGAGAAAAGGTATCAAGTTGTTGGTCAAGCCGAAATGATCAAGATAGTCGCTTTACTGTGTATACAATTAAGGTTATTAACTGTGTCTCCAGAAGTAATCAGGATTCTACGACGAGTGTATACAACATTGGAAGATTTAACGGCAACGCTTGTGCTTGCAAAAGGAAAACGTACGGCAGTTCAAAAACTGGCTGTTAAAGGAAGCGTTAAAGGCGTTGGAGCAAAGATAACCATTTGGCTTCCTGGAATTGGCTCTGCGACAGTTGAGGCATCAGTAGATGATGTACATGGCGCACCCAATCCGCTAGATAATGGAATCAAAGCTGAAGTATCAGTGGACGTCGTCGGTAAAGCCCAGGATATGTGGCAAAAACTCATTACAAAATTTTCTGAGAAATATAAGGCGATGAAAAGCGCGAGTAAAGGAAAGGAAGACGTAAATACAATGTTGGGTGCACTGTCACATATATTTAGTCCGAATTCTCCATTAAAACCATTTGTTGGCGGCGATCATTCAACGTGTAGCATAACAGTCGTTAATGCACCGACAGTTTACCAATCGCTTCCTCAGCAACCTCTTCGACCACTTCCAGGACGGGAATTAGAAAAAAACCCATCAAAGAATCCTTGGAGAATCCATTCCGTAGCAGTAACCACCTATACCCCTTTAGAGGAAAGTTCTGTTATGGATAGGGCAAAACAGATGCTCACGGGAGCATTAGTGGGCCAAACAAAAGTAATGAGGTTTCTGGATCTCTTATCCCTTGTACAGCATATCCAAGTACAACAGTCGGCTGGATTTTTTTCTGCGGAAAAATTACCGGATGACTTTTGTCCCTTATCTGCTTCCCTGTTCACGCCTGGATCGGTTGGAGCTTATGATTTGCAGCGAGCGTATAATGTAGTCCGTATGTATTATAATGCTGCAGAAATAGATCCATTGATTATAGAACTCGATAGATGTGACTCCGCGTTGGGCAGAGAGGTTAATCAGCAAACAGTAAAGAGATGGTGGAATGCGCTAATTGCTCTGGTTTCGCGATACGCCGAGGCACTCACCAAAATGAAGGATCGGGCATATCAACAGGGAAGTCTGTAGACTAAAAAACCTGATCACAGTGTACCAATCAAGATTTAATCTAACAGATGATGTATAAAGAGGTATGATTGCATGGTGCGATTATGCATATATTGGAAGTAAACAGGAAATTAAAAATGACACTGGCAGAAAAGATAATAAAGCCGAAGA
>JAIROR010000066.1 GCA_031257415.1 Holosporales bacterium
TCAAATGTGCCACGCAATAGCAGACTCAACACCATCCTGTCGCTGAATGATCTTTCATCTTTTATCTCTACTCTTTTAAGTAGAGGCATCCTTTTAGAACCAAGTAATAAGAAAGAGATTAAGTAGGAACCATTCCTCTTTACAGGGTATATTTACATTGTTCAAGCCATTACTCTCCTACTAATCAAATATACCTTTATCTGTACCCAATCTCAGATAGCTCTGCAACCTTGCATAGATGCTTCAGTTCATAAACAAGTCCTTGCCAAATCACAACAGCTGCTCAAGTTCCCATGTACTGGCCAAGTACTGTGCGACCTTGCGCTGCGGTTCTCTCGGCAATCATCCTGTTTCTAAAATGAAACAAACATGAACTATCTTTCCCTTTACTCTCTTCTAACAATGCGAGAAGCTCTCCACTTCTCCTGCCCACCAGGGATTTCCTCTTGCGCTACCAAGTCATCTTACTTATATAGTAAGGATCTTTCCTAATGGGGGCCAAACACAAACTCCTGTGATGCACAGGAGGGCTTCATAAATGGGTTAGGACGTTTCGCTTCATAAATAAGCAATCCCACTTACTTATTTATAGGTTACCACAATATTCTTTGCAGCGCAACTATTTTTTTTATGTCCCATCACATTTTTTTTATGTTCCCAAAAAAGTTTTTTTCTATCTCATATCGGGAAGCAGCTTCTGGATTGGTTTCATAAAATTCTCTAGATTCCGGTCACTTCTTTGGATTATGTTTCTTTGGTTGATGATAGAGTTTTTTGCTTATTGACCTTCTCCAGCTGATACACTCTGTCGAATAGTTTTTGGGCTTCTCGGACGTCCCGCTCTACGTAGTAACCTTCGTTATACATATCGCCCAGCATACTCAGCGCCTCGATATCGTCTTGTTCTGCAGCCAATGAGATATACTCAAAAGCCTTCTGTGGATTTTCGCTAGTTCCCACTCCGTCTTTGTACATGTATCCTAAATCTACCTGAGCTTCCACAATTCCTTGCTCGGCAGCTTTCTCAAATAATTCAAACGCCTTTCTGTAATTCTTGAAAACAAATCTTCCCAAAGCATACATTCTGCCAAGATGATATTGCGCCTCCGGATATCCTTGTTTTACCGCCTTTGAATACCAACGAAAAGCTTTCGCATAGCTTTGTTTTACCACGCCATCCAACCCGTATTCATATGAAATCCCCATCTCTAATTGGGCCTCGGCCACTTTAAGCTTGGCAGCTTTTTTATGCCATTTAAACGCCTCTTCGGGGTTGCGCTCCACATATTGGCCATATTTATACATTTTTCCTATTCTGCTTTGCGCAAGTCCGAATTTTTGTTCTGCGGCCTTCATATACCACTTGAACGCTTCCTCGTAATTTTGCTCCACTCCCTCCGCTCTTGCATACATGATTCCAAGATTATATTGGGAAGTGGCGCATCCTGCCATAGCAGCTTTCGTATACCACTCAATGGCTTTCTGAAAGTCTTGTTCCAGTCCAGCATCAGCCGTCGCATAAAATACCCCCAAAGCATTTTGAAAAAAGATATCGCCGGCTTCGGCTTTTTCAAATACTTCCTCAATTGTTATCGTAATTTCTTTATGACGTCCCATTTCTTAAATCCCTCTTCAGAATTCTACATGTAAACCTATAACTATTATACAATACATTGCGAAGCAAGTCATGCGAAAATTCTACAGTTATTCGAAATTATTAAATCGAATCGAATCAGGTTCTGAAATAGTTGTATAGATCATTCATAACGTTATTGGCAAATAGATCTTCGATAGCCCTTGAATCGACCCCAGGCGTTTCATGACTCGGGAGTTTATGATTATGCGGCTGCATAATCTGCTTAACATATCTGTCGATCGTTTCGAATAGGAGACTGCCAAGGGATATGGAGAGCACCAAGGACGTGCATAAAATGTTTCTCAAGACGTATCCTTTCCCGGCATTTTGGCGATACAGTTTTTGTGGTTCTTTGGGGATTTCTTTTGTAGTTGTGCTCGTATACATCTCTCCTATAATATTGACTGTGTACGAAATAGTCATTATTGTGTAAACGGAGATGACAATAACTAGATCGTATCTTTCGTGCAGCAAGAGCATCTTAAACACATTAATCTTTGCCAAGAAGTTGACAAATGGCGGCATACCAACCATAGATACAAGCCCAAAGATCATTGTATAGGCATATACTGGAAATTCCTTTACTGAGCCGACGAGATCACTTATACATTTAACGCTTTTGTGTTTCTTAATGCATATAAGGCCGGTGAAAAAACATAATGAAGCCATGAAATACGAAAACACATAAGTCACGGCACTTCTGAGTTCGGCAATATCAGTGAAGGCATAGAGCACGATGATGGCAAATCCCGTATGACCAACCGACGAATAAGCAATAAACTTTTTTATATTGTCTTGCGAGAACGGAACAAGGCCTCCAATGATCATTGATAATATAGCCACGACCAATAAAAATGACTTAAAGAAAGTGATGTTGCAAAGCTGTAATATTAAACAAAAATGAGTTAGTATAATGAACAAAACAAATTTCAAAAAAGAATCCAAGAACATCACAAGAATCGAGTTCGATTGAGAGTAAACCACAATAGACCACGTGTGAAACGGAGCGGCATTTGTCTTAAATAATATATACGACATCATAAACAGAATTCCAATCATTCCTGTGAGGCTAATACTGATGTTTTGAAGGTATCCATATGATATCGTTCCGAAATTAAGATAATATAGGCTTGCCCCATACAAGAATATGGCAGCCATAACGGCATTTGCGGTCACGTATTTTGCTATTGTGGTTTTGGGAGTGGTTAAAAAACCTATGCCTATGGAATACATCTCGAGCCCTAAAAAGAATGTCATAAGATTCCCCGAAGACACGACGATCATGAGACCAAATATTATCTCGAGAATGATGAGGTATAAAACAGGGGCCAGAGTTCTTTCAGCTATGAGAACAATTGAAAACACAAAGCCAGTAAATAGCAAAAAAATCTTCAGTTGATGCGAATGGCTGTTGTATACGAAAATATCCGTTTTGAGATGAACACTACTAGAATTATACAATAACATTACCCCAAGCGTCACGGCCAACAAAAGAACAGTTGCTTTGGAGCACCACCTGTCCGAAGCATTCGGTTTTCTAAAAGAAATAATGCTTCCCATCAGCAAAATACCGGTTGATATCGACAATTCCGAAAGAGCGCAGGCAATCTGGTATAGGTAATTCATATTGACGAAATCCCTTCCACTATGGCCTCGTATACTGCAATTGCAAGCTCCCTATTCGAAATATCAATTCCAAATTCCTCATGCAAATTTGTTGCAGTCTCAAGGGGGGTAACTTTCGTATTGATCCCTATTCCTATGACAGCATACGGAAACACAACTTCTATCAAAACACCGGCCACTTTCTTGTCAGCTATCATAATATCATTCGGTTTCTTTATATCAACCATTGCTTTGGATGAGATGCCAACAATTGTATCACGAATAGCCTTGAGGCATATGCCGTTCAATACTGCCGTTGCGTTTCGCCGAATGCTCTTCCCAATATCAATAATGAAGCTACCATGAAAATTACCAAATGGAGATTGCCAAACGCGTTCATTTAGTCGCCCCCTTCCACCAGTCTGAATATCGGCCATTATCAACATGTCGCGCGGCCGGTTCTTAATAAGATCGATTGCTATATCCTGAGTGCTAGCCGTAGAGTAAACATGAATGCTATGCAGGTCCATACAATACGCGAGGAAACCAATCTATAAACCAAACATAAGATACTTCAATAATAAAGGTCGTTTCAAGTAGGGAATTTTGAGAATATACACTTTTGAAACTTGATAATCGGAACGAAACCAATCGAAGACGGCTTCTGGATTGGTTTTGCAAGATTACTTTTTTCTCTACGAAATCTAGCAAATCCCACAATGAACATTCCTATTTCTTCAGATTACTATCTTTCTTCATGAAA
>JAIROR010000013.1 GCA_031257415.1 Holosporales bacterium
GAATTGATTGCTGGATTATTAATTTGTGGAGCTGTCCCATGTTGCCAGGCTAGCTCCAGTAGCAGAGATTGGGCATACGGCAAAGAACAACTAGAAGCGCAATATCGACAACGGGAGGAGCTAAAATATCTTTGGCAAAATGTTTGGTTTTCTGCTCAGAATTTTTGGTTTTTTGATGTCGTCGTAGAAAAATTAGACAAAAAATCAAGCGAGGTTTTCGACAAGGTATGCAGAGAAAATTTGCTAACGAAAATGCAAGAAGTTAAGTCTATTAAAGACCTATTGCGTTTTGTTTTTGTGCTCGGATTCGGGCCCCGTGCCTCTCGCACGGACAAGATAATTTTCGATTTTGGTGGCAACGCATCTTCCAAAGCGGGTGGTTACGGAGCTCTTAATGAAAATGCTAACGAAGATCTTAAAAGAAAAGCTAACGAAGATGGCGAAGAATTAGTAGGAATTTTTTGTGAGGGTATACGCCCTATTTTAGGCATTAATATTGACGATTTGGATAGTGAAGCACTAAAAACGTTGAAAACATACGAGCTTATTGCTGGCCATACCTGTTATACCGATCAACAAAAGTTGATGGCTAGATGGAGCGCATTGAAACGAAAAGTTACAAGACATTTCGAAAGTATGTCCCAATTCGAAGCGGAAAATACAATAAATGAGTTTATGTTTATAGCGAAGCAAATTTTTGATACTATAAGTTTTAGGATATTGCAGGGCCCCCTTCCAGAATTTCGCTGGTCATTCTAATCTAAATGGTTAGAGTTTTGAGCTGTAGATGGCACAAGCGCCAGCAGATCTTGGACCTCCCTGTTCGCAGTTGGAATCGCAACTTGCCTTCTTTCCCATAACTTTTTGGCGATTGGCGGTAGATTTGGGAAATCGCTGTTATTAGTCGTAGTAATAAGTGATTGAAATTATAACGCTTATTCCCTGGCGAAATTAAAACAATATACTTGTTCTCGGGCAAAACAAGTGGTATACTGGATGTGCGTTATGTTTGTTTTATAGAGGTAAATTATGAAGAAGGAATTGATTGCTGGATTATTAATTTGTGGAGCTGTCCCATGTTGCCAGGCTAGCTCCAGTAGCGGAGATTGGGCATACGGCGAAAAACAACTTATGCCAGGCGAAAAACAACTGCGAGGTTTTTTAGATGAGGCTGGGGTTGGTGATCAATTAACAGATAAAGACAAAGAAGTTTTAAAGGAGAGATCGCAAGAAGCCAAATTTTTTAAAGATCTATCGCCATTTATTTCTAATTTTGCCGATGAATGTAGGCTAGGTGTTGAAAAGAAATCTGTATTGAAAGCATGCTTTTACAGGGAAGCGTGTAGTTGGCTAGGTATTAATCTTGGGAATTTTAAGGAGAAGGTAAGGAATATCTTGTCATCGTCACATGCGCTTTCTGAGCTTCACCCAAATACTGCAATACCAAAAGCGAGCAGCGAGGTATTGAAAGAAAAGCTTAGAATACACTTCAAAAATATGCCCGCATCCGAAGAAGAAAAGAAAATAAAGGAACTTATGACTGCTATAGTGGCGCTGTCCTTGTCAGCTAACTAGATGCGGAAAATTGGAGTGATGGGTTTCCGCCCTCCTTTCCTGATCTCTTCTCGTGGAGGCGCGAACAAGAAAACGGTGAAAATTCATCCGTCTGCACGTGCGTTCGCCTTGACATAGACAGTTGCTTTGAGATCGTTGCTTTGAGATCGTTGAATGTAGCGCTGATTGCGAGTACGCCAAACCGTCAAAAGATTATGGGTTTTTCCCGGCCAGAAATACCCCGGGAATATCAATGGCGACTTGCCTTCTCCCAGGCAATCTCTCTGTGAAGAAGTATATACCAAACTAAATAATAATCCTTGCGAACAACTACCCCATCTTTAAAATACCTCCCATACAATACTTCTCATACAACGACATGATTTTCATAGCACCTCCCTGGTAATTTGAGTATAATGGATCATTGTACCGTGTAGTCCTGGATTTTTCGGCATTTGCAAAAAACTGTTTGACATGCATTTGATGGTTTCATATCCTGGCTATAGATTGAATGAAGGAGTAATGTATTGGTTATAAAGAGATCTCAACTCATAAGTGTATGCCTGCTCGTCGCAGCTTCTTCGATTGCCCTGGTGGAGTATGTGTCGTATCCGCCGGTAGGATTGTCTGTGTCGTCTGATCAGTGGGGGGATGAGGATGATCCTTTCAACGTCGGCGAGGAAGGCTGGGACGGTGGCGCGCGCGAGGAACACTATGAAGTATCGCAGAGTAATAGTGATGAGGGCTGGTCGAGTGAAGATGCTGCTGGTGGTAATGATGGTGATGGAATGATTGCCGAAGGCGCTGGGAGGGGCTCTGGCGAAGTGTCGGCTCTCCAGAAAGATGGAGGTCAAAAGAAGGGCTCGGGAGAAAATGGTTCGGACGGGCTCGTCGCCACCCAACAAAGGAAAACATCTGAGAAGGAAAGCATATCGAAATGGGCTTCGGAAGACGGGGAGCGCAGGTCCCAACATGCCTCGCCTTCGACAGGTCCCGAGAAGCGGGAGCGTCATTCATCGATGGGGGGGTATGATCGGAATCGTCGACGTGATTCTTCTCTGGCAAGCCTTGAGAAGCAGATGCGCGAGCTGATAGCTGGCGGCGACGACGAAAAGCTTCGGCAGGCGGCCGGTATCGGTCAGGCTTCTGTTAGAGCGAAAACTTCCTTGACGGATGGGAAGACGACAGTCAGCATCGGCAAGGGAGATACCCTCGCCTCTGTTTTGTCCAGGTTGGGAATTAGTAAAAAAGAGGCCCACGATGCAAGCAACTCTCTAACTTCGGTTTTTGACTTGAAGAATCTCAAAATAGGCCAGGAGATTGCGGTTGTGGTATCGAAGGGAGCTCTCAAATCCATCGAGCTCAGCGACGGGCTCCGGTATCGAATTATATCAACCAGAAGCGAATCTGGAAGATTTAAAGCCCAGAAAGTGGGGATTCCTGTGAAGAAGATTGTTAGGACAGTCTCCGGAGCGATGTCGCCGCGGAATCCTGTTGAGGGTCTCGTGAAGAACGGCGTTCAAAAGAAGATTGCAGCTGAGGCGATGAGGGCTGTTAATAGTGTCACCAATGTACATGTATCCAAGGACCCAATCAATTATGAATTTCTATATAATGAAGTATATAACGAGAATGGCAATGTTGTTGGTCCTCCGGAACTTGTATATGCCTCCGTGCTTGTCCGTGGCCAAATCTTCAGGGTCTATAAATTTCAGAATGAAGGGACTTCTGAATACGTGGATTCCAATGGGGTTCGTTTGAGTTCTCTTGCCAAGTCTTGCAGCATGCTCTCTCGGCCTCTGTCACTGATGAAGGTGAATTCTGGGTTTGGATATAGGGTGCACCCAACAAGGAGAAGCTATCATATGCACACAGGAGTTGATCTGAAGGCTCCTGTCGGTACTCCAGTATATGCCTCGGCAAGCGGAACTGTCTCGAGTGCTTCATACTATGCAGGCTATGGCAAATATATTAAACTGACCCATTCTGGAGGAGTCCAAACTGCATATGGTCATCTGAGTCGTATATCGGTTAGGAATGGGCAAAATGTTAAGCAAGGGCAGGTCATCGGATATTCAGGGAGCACTGGAAGAACCACTGGAGCTCATTTGCACTATGAAGTTTTGAGGAATGGCAAATTTATCAATCCCCTGTCATTTGTTAAGCAGAATCCTGAGAGGCTTTCCGGGATTCAGCTGGTGAAGTTCAATAGATTGAAAAAACAAGTGAACCTGCAGGTTGTTGGGCTGACGCCGACGACTACAACGACTAAGGGAAATTTGAAAAGGACTGCAATTAAGAAGTATTCTTAAAACAACGTATGATAGATGGCGAGTGTCTTTTTGTATGTGAGCATAGTTCTCGGGGCTGCGTGCGTTGCGTTGGCTATGTATGCCTATAAACTTAAGATCGTTCTCAATAGCGAGCGTATACTACACATGAACCAAGCCAGAATGCTCTCCGATTTCGAAAATATATCATATAGAGTTTTGCGCCAAATCAATGATGAAGAATACTTCGGGAAACAGGAAGGATTGAAAAAGCTGCTGGATCCACTTAGAGAAACTTTGAAGATCTTCGATAAAAAAATAACCGATGTCGAAAAAGAAAGGATCGATGCATACAGCGGTCTCAAGCGACAAATAAACGATCTTATAGAATTCAATATGGATGTTCGCAAAGAAACCAACGCTCTTGCTAAGGCCCTCTCGACGCCATTTGTGAGTGGACAGTGGGGAGAAATGCAACTCAGAAAAGTTGTTGAACTCGCCGGTATGTTGCCGTATTGCGACTTCACGGAGCAGTCCCAAGCAGAAACATCTCGCCTCAGGCCGGATATGATAATAAAACTTCCAGGAAATAAGAAAATAATTGTCGATGCCAAGACTCCAGTTGATGCATATGTCGATGCAATAAATACAGGAGATGAAGAAAGCCTCGAAACGCACGTTAAACGAATTAAGGCGCATATAAAAACACTTGGCCAGAAAGCATATTGGAAGCAATTCGATTATACTCCGGAGTTCGTTCTAATGTTCCTACCCGGAGAGGCTCTCTTCAGCACAGCCATTAAAAAGGATCCAACATTAATAGAATTCGGAATAAGTGAAAACGTTATCGTCACAACTCCAATAACATTAATCGCCCTGCTGAAGGTGGTGTCATTTGCATGGCATCAGGAGGCTATCGAAAAAAACGCCAGAGAAATAGGAAAGATCGGAAGCGCCCTTGTCTCGGTCCTAGAAAAACTGTTTGAATATTCAAAAGACTTCGAAAGAAAAATGATAAAAAATGTAGATGAATATAAAAAGATCAGCAGCTTTATAGGGGAGAAGATAACTCCGACAGCTCAAAAACTTAAGCATCTTGGATTGGAAATCGAAACCGAAATCGAAACCAGTGAACTTTCCCAAGAACAGTAAAAACCTATGAAACCGCAAGATTCGAGCAGCGGATTCGAGTGGGGCAAAAGCTTGTTTATGAAGTGGAACATCTATTGATCCTTGTTCCTATGGGGCTCTCTTTTCCTGGAGATTTGTTGAGCCTATGCACACGAAGTTTGCCACGATTGTCAGGCCTGCCGCGATCTTGTATAATATGGCTAGTATATGTGTGGAGCTTTGCGCGCGCGAGTGAGGCGACGGGGTGTTTTATGGCGGATGATCAATCAATCAGCGAGATAAGCGATGTTGTGATAAATAGTGCTGTGAAATCCGGAGATATTGCAGCGAATAATTCTGTTTTCGATATCTTTTGGAATTCTGGCATTATTGTAAAATTCGTTATATTATTACTGCTGGCGGCCTCGATATGGTCCTGGACCATAATAATTTCCAAACATTTCAAGTTGCGGAAATTAAAAATTGAAGCGAATGACTTTGAAAATAAATTTTGGTCAGGCGGTAGTTTAGAGTCACTCTTCAGAGAAATTAGAGGTTTTGTTCTTGATCCGTTTTCGAATGTTTTTTGCGCTGCGATGACGGAGTGGGACAGGCTTTTTGCAACAAGTAGTAGTGATTCTGTTGAGCGCAGAGTAGGGAAAGTTTCCCAAATAAAGCAGGCTATGCAGATAGCAATAAGCAAAGAGATCGAAGATCTTGAAAGGAACATGACGTTTCTATCAACTCTTGGCACAAACGGAGTTATTGTTGGGATTCTGGGGATGGTTGTTGGTATTATGGACGGCATGAAGACAATAGCTATTCACCAGTCCGTCGGCATGGCTGCCGTGGCCCCCATTATTTCGGAGTCTCTTTTTACGACCGCCCTCGGTCTCTTTGCCGCAATTCCTGCTGCCGTTATGTATAACAAAATGTCTAATGATATTAACAAATATATTGCCAAGCTCGAAACGTTCGCCGAAGAGTTCTGCTCTATAATCGCAAGACAAATCGATTGAACCGAAGTCGCCCCCAATATAAGCACCACGAGGATGGCCTATTCTACCTCAGGGCCTCCTGCAAGAGGTCATTTACCATTTTGGGGTTTCCCTTGCCGTGCAGTTCTTTCATCACCATTCCAACTAAAAATCCGAATAGTTTCAATTTGCCCGCCTTATATTCGGTGACCTTGTTTGGATTGTCTTCGAGAACCTTTGCAATTGCTCTCTTGATTACCAAGTCATCTGATATTTGAACGAGTCCAAGTTCGCTGATAATCTGCTCTGGTCGTCGCCAGGTTTCCACCATATTTGCAAAGACAGTCTTCGCTATCTTGCCGGATATGGTTCCATCAATAATAAGATCAACCATTTCGGATAGATATGAAATAGGGAAATTGATATCACTGATGTCTCTGTTATTCTTATTCAGGACTGCGAATAACTCAGAGATCATCCAATTTGCAATAAGTTTGGGCGAATTTTTATCAACAAATCTAGAGGCACTAACTGCTTCTTCAAACAAATCGGCAACTTTGACTTCCTCAACAAGGACATCAGCGTCAACGGGGCCGATGCAATACTGCTTTATAAAGCGTTCTTTTTTTGCGTCTGGAAGCTCTGGTAACGTGGCTCTTATCCTTTCTATTCTTTCTTCAGTTAGTATAACAGGCTTCAAATCAGGATCAGGGAAATATCTATAATCTGCAGAGTCTTCCTTTGCTCTCATCGAGCGCGTCTCAATATTGACTGAATCGAAAAGCCTTGTTTCCTGGACGACAACGCCACCTGATTCTACTATTCCTATTTGTCGGGCCACTTCATAATCTATTGCCTGTCCGAGAAATTTTATGGAATTTATATTCTTCACCTCCGCTCTATTGCCAAACGGAGTTCCTGGCTTATGAATCGAAACATTAGCATCAAACCTGATGCTCCCCTTTTCCATACTGCAATCGCAGGTCTCTATATATCGCAAAATCATCCGGAGCTTCTTAACATAGAGCATTGCTTCCGCAGCAGAACGCATATCCGGCTTGGAAACTATTTCCATCAGAGGAACCCCAGATCTGTTCAGATCAATGTATGAGTTGTTCGGCGAAAGAGTATGAATGCTTTTTCCAGCGTCCTGTTCTATATGGATTCTTTCTATATTTATGTTTTTCTTGAGACCATCAATCTCAATAGTGACATGACCATCCGTTACTATCGGATGATATAACTGAGATATCTGATATCCTGACGGTAAATCTGGATAAAAATAATTCTTTCTATCAAAAATTGAAATCCTGTTAATTGTCCCTTCAATAGCAAGCCCGGTTTTTATGGCTTGATCAACACAGAACTCATTCAAAACGGGAAGCATTCCGGGAAATGAAACGTCATACATGGCGACGTTCATATTTGGTTCCCTGCCATATTCTGTCGGGCTCCTGCTGAATAACTTCGAATCCGATGAGATTTGGGCATGCACCTCCAGGCCAATCACAACCTCCCAATCGGACGAGGGCGCCGCAGCCTCAACTTCCTTGCCAATTTTTTCATCTGTTTTATAAGCGCGAGTGTCCGACATGACGAGATCCCCCGTGAAGTGAATTACTAAACCAATGTGTAATATTATAGCATCAAAAAGGATTTAGAGGGGGCGATTTTGCTCTGCTCTCCGCGCCTTTTGCCCAAAGCTCCGATCCTGAGGGTTAATAAATCACCAAAGTCTTAACACAGGCAATATACCCTGCGTTAAGACTCTCGCAATTCTTTATGATTTGCTATCTGGCTTTACTTATTCTGCAGAGGTAAATCCTGAAAGCGATTCTTCTCAGGCGCGCACAGCGTTAGGGACTCTTCGCAAACTTTCTTCGCCTGCACGAGTTCGTCGATAAGTTTTTCATCAAATAGCGGAATATATGGCACACCTGCGTCCTTTGCTAGTTGTTCTTTATTTTTAATCGCATTCATAATTAGGGTAAAACTTGTATCATTGGCCATTTTGGCAGTGGGCGGAAGCTCGCGCTTTGCCATTGCAACATATACACATTTACATATATTAACAAGTTCCGCAGCATTTTCATCAGCCAGTTTTTTAAACTGCTCGGCATCCATGCACGGATTAAGAAAATCATTTCCTAAGTGTGATGATGCAATCGGTTGTACCATTATGTCAACTGGCTCGCCTTTTGCTTGAGCGCCAAGTTTCTTATTCAAAGAGGCGTTGTCATTAACGAACCGTTCCGTGTTTTCATAACTTGAATCGTACCACGCCTTTATATGGAGCAAGTGGAAACATTGGGTATACTCTTTATTACCAAATACATTGTTAAATTCCGAATAAAAAACTTTTGCATCTTTATTTGCTTTTAGGGCTTCATTCTCGTTTCTTGGCTTCGACTCACCAACAACACTCAAAAAATCATTGTACGTACCTTGATCAATGGTTATTTCTACTACTATATATAGTAGTTTTCTTAAAGCCTCTTGCCATTCTTTCTCTGATACATCCGAGTAATCTTTATACCATTTCTTAACTTGTTCAATACTGAGCCCTAAACTTAACACTTCCTTCATATCTTTGGCAAATTTATCGACGGGCGTATCTTGATCAATGATTATTACTTCTGATATAAGCAGTAAAGCTTCTTGCAATTCGCTCTCTGATACGTCCGAGCAATCCTCATAAAATTTCTTAACTTGTTCAAGACTGCATCCTGATCTTAACTTTTTGCTCATATCTTCGACAAGGATGCTGACAAACCGTTCGCCAGTAGCATTTCTTACATCGAACACACTAGCATTTCTTACATCGAACACACTAGCACCTGCACTACCTACCAATACACCAACTCCAAGAATTCCTGCCATTATTAAAATACCTATTCTCTTCATAAACACTACCTTATAAAAAAACGAATAACTCGGCTTGTATAATACCACGTCTTTACAAATTGTGCAATAAAATAATGTTGGTAATAAACCACCAAAGTCTTAACACAGGCAATATACCCTGCGTTAAGACTCTCGCAATTCTTTATCATGTTTAAATGATCCTTTATATACTTTATACACACCATACATATCTCCTTCTCTGCATTCTTTTGTGTATACCGTTATCCCGCTTCCCTGTTTTTCCAATTGCTCATTAACATGTCCTTCATACGTAGTTCCATCTGAATAGCTTATTTCGACTTTTTCTTTATCAAGCATCCTTATATTCGTGCGCACAACATCATTTGTTGCTACTGACTTTGATACTATTGTCTGTTGGCTCAATACAGCTGCTCGCGTATGCTGGCACTATTGCCACTGCCGCAATCAAAAACGTCTTCTTAATCATAATTCACTATCCACTAAATAAAAACACAAACTAATTCAATTGAAGGATACAATATAATACAACATCTGTCAAGAGTTTATTAGTTGATTTCATGGAAGTTTTATTTGATTCTTGCTAGGCGGATTTTCGAAGAAAGAATAGAGCGGTCGTATACTGCTCCAATACTAATCCAAAAGCCACACACACACGTTATGACCTGAGGGTGCCTGCGCAGCTATCATTAACTTTCTTCACAATTACATTTGATATTTTGTTTATCGTTTCGTCAGAGATTGGAGAATCATTGGATTGCAGAATAACCTCTATGCCAACTGCTTTTTGGGATTCGCTGAGTCTGTATACATCGAAGACGTTAACCCTTTGAAGCTCCTCGATTCTGGCCGACTTAACGGCATCAACTATTTTTTGAGCTTCTACATTACTATCGACAACGAACGAGAAATCCCTGGCAACTGGCTGAAACGGAGATAAAGCAATTTGCTTTGGGGTTTTATGAATGATATCCTTCGGCAGAGCATCAAGGAAAATTTCGGCGCAAACCACTGGCAGATCGAGGCCGAGATCCCGCAGAACGATAGGATGCACTTCCCCGAAATATGCTATGACATTGTTTTTGTTGAATGTATACATTCCATTCCTCCCTGGATGATAATACGACGGAGCTGCTTTCTGTTTCACTCTAAGTTTTTTCACGTCAACTGCTGCGAGTGTCTTCTCAACGATACGCTTAATGTCAAATACAGAGACTTCTGTTTGCTTTTCCTGCCAACTTCTCTCATTATTCATTCCTGAAATGACGATGGACAGCATGTTTTCCTCTTTGATATTCCCATTCACTATATTGAACCTTTTGCCGATCTCGAAGAACCTACAATCTTTCTGGCTTCTGTTTTGATTGTTAATTAAAGATTTCAGTATTGAGGCAATGACGGATGGCCTGAGGACCGTGAACTCGTTTGTTAATGGCTCAGAGAGCTCAACAATACTGGACTTACCAGCAAAAAGCAAACATGTGTTTTGATCCATAAAACTGAATGTCTTAATTTCATTGAAGCCATTATAAACAAGAACATCTGATAATTTTTCATCAACATATTCGCAATTCACTGGCTGATTATATCTAGGAATATCGATAGAAGGGATTTTGTCATAGCCATTTAGAATTAGTATCTCTTCTATTATATCTTCCTCAATACTGAGATCGTGCCTGCTTGACGGGGGCGAGACTTCCATTTTATTATCATCGAAGCTTAAAACCTGAATGCCGAGCCTGGGCAAGAGCTCTTTGGCGTTCTTCCAGTCGCCACGAGCAAGCCCCGATACATTTGCAAATTTTTCATACGACACGGAAATCCTGCCAGTATTCTCAGGAAGCACACCGTGCTTTCTTGTGCTAAAAGCTTTGCAGTCTGGATACACACGCCTCAGCAAAGAGGTGGCATAATTCATTGCAACATCAACAACAGCAGGATCTGTCCCCCTCTCGTTCCTGACCTTGGAATCCGAATTAATTCGCAACTTTTGGCCAGCAAGGCTTATGGCCACCTTATTGAAATACGCAGACTCAATAAGAACATTTTTCGTTGATGACGAACAGCCTGTCGATTGTCCTCCCATAATTCCTGCTATCGAAAGTGGCTGATCATTGGAGCAAATAATAATACTGCCTTTGGGAACGAGCGTCTCTTTTCCATCAAGAGTACCGAGTTTTTCATCTCCGGCAGCGTCTTTTACAACGAAACTATTGCTTGGTAGTTTATCAAGATCAAATATATGGAGGGGTTGCCCAATATCAAGGCACACATAGTTCGCTATATCAACGGCTGGATGGATTAATTTCTGACCAATAGCTTCAAGCCTTTTTCTGATAAACAATGGAGTTTCTCGTGGAGTTTCTCGTGGAGTTTCTCGTATTTGGGATATTCCCTTAAGAACTCTTGTGCTGAAATACAAACAATTTTCTGTTTGAATATCAACACTAACTGAACATGCCCCGGAGCCGTATTGATCAGTATCATCGAAATCTTCGATATTGAAATCTTTTAAAGTCCCAATATCAGATGCGGCCAGCAATTTAGCAATTCCCCGAACGTTCATGCAGTCTCCCCTGTTTGGAGTTATACTAACATCAAATATAACCTCGTTGAGTTCTAGAGCCTCAACCATTGGAGTGCCAATAGTATAGCCATCATCGCCAAGATCGATAATCCCGCCATTACTTGGGAATCTATCAAGAAGTAGCAATTCCTCTGCCGAGCACATCATTCCCTCACTTTCGATTCCGCGAATTGTTCCCTTTTTGAGTGGAAGACCTGTAGCAGGGATGATAGCCCCGGGAAAAGAAACTACAACGTGCATCCCTTCTCTAACGTTCGGTGCTCCACAAACGATACACATGGCTTCACCAACGCCAACATCAACTCGACATACAGACAACTTATCTGCATTTGGGTGCTTCTCAGTTTTTGCAATCTTGCCTATTACTATTCCGTTGTACCTCTGCGAATTATCGCAGACACTCTCGACTTCAATGCCGAGAATTGTCAGCCTCGCCGCCAGCTCGGCAACGGAGACGCCATCATTTATTTTGATATGATCGGAAAGCCAATCGAGCGTAAACTTCATAAAAGAGTAACCAGTTTTTTACGACGCACTAGCAAAGACAATACCACACAAATCCGATTTTTCATAGGGCCTACGCGCGAATGCATTATACGTTTTAAAGAGACCTAAAAATCCGCGACTCGCCCTAGCTATGATTATGACCAGCTTCCTGCTGCAGTTGTCCGCAGGCTGCCATTATATCGCGTCCTCTGCTGATTCTAATTGGAGCTTCTATTCCGTTCTTCTCCAGTATCTTAACAAACTTACGAACCGCTAGCGCGCTTGATGGAATAAAATGGCAGCCATTCCACAAATTGAATGCCAGTATATTCACTTTAGCATTGAGGTCTTTGATGAGAGTTACCAACTCACTGGCGCATTTCTCTGAATCGTTTATCCCATCCAGCATCAGATATTCGAATGTTATCTTCAAGAAGCCGTGGTGCTTGTAATAGATCTTGCAGGCATCGATTATGCTCTCGATATTGTATGTATCGTTAATTGGCATAATTGAACTTCTAATCTTGTCGTTTGGGGCATGCAGGGAAATAGCAAGTTTGCATTTTAAATCTGGGGCTATTCGCGATAGAACGTTTGATATTCCTGCTGTCGAAAGAGTGATCTTGCGCGCCGAGATTACTGTTGAGAATGCGTCTATCGATGCCAGGACATTTTCGACGTTGAGCAGAGGCTCACCCATGCCCATAAAGACGATATTCGAGATTGGATTTTTCACAGAATCCCCCAGATAATCTCTGATTGCGAAATACTGGCCTATTATCTCCTCAGCCGAAAGATTTCTAGTGAATCCGTTATATCCTGTATTGCAGAATTTACACCCGACGGGGCAGCCTACTTGCGATGATACACAGATTGTGTTTCTGTCTTCGGTTGGTATATAAACAGTTTCGATCGTGCTTCCATTCTCAAGCTCGAGCAGCAATTTCGTTGTTCCATCAACAGAGGTTAGAATACTAACAATCTTTGGTCTATATATATAAAACTCGCTATCCAGCAGATTCTGAAGTTCGGCTCCGATATTGCTCATCTCAAAGAACGAAGCTTTATTGTGCTTATACAGCCACGAGAAAACCTGCTTTGCTCTGAATTTTGGAAACTCTCTCTCTTGCAGAAAGGCCTCGAACTCCGCCCTGGTGATGTTTAGGATTCCTTTTTTCACGTGAAGAACTCTTTGATTTTTTCGATGACATAGGCGATCTCATACAATGATAACCTCGAATGCAGCGGAATGGATAGTATATTCTTATATAGCCATTCGGCGTTCGGCAGACTGTATCCGGCGTTGAATTTCGTCAGCAGATGGTTTGGCTTGTATTGAACTCCTGTCTCTATTCCTTTGTCCAGCAAGAAGATCTGCAAGGCATCTCTCTTCCCATTCTTCACTATTATTGGGAATATGTGAGGCACAGCAGTTTTGGTATTCAGTGGGAAAAGAGTAATATCGCCGATATCCTTCAGCTCGTCAATATACATGTTTGCATATTTTTTTCTTAGGAGCCCCAGATCTGAATTAAACTTCGAGAGCTGAGCTCGTCCAATTGCTGCACAAATGTTGTTCATATGTAATCGCCATCCCTGAAACGTCGTGTCCGAATTCCAACTTCGCTTCCCTTGGAATCTAGCCTCCGTATCGCCAATTACTCCGAGTAGCCGAGCATCTTTCACCATCTCATGCAATTCGTCGTCATCAGTCAGGATGCATCCCCCATCTGAGCACGTAATGTTTTTTATTGGATCAAAGCTAAAGCAAAGAGTTCCCGCTCTTTTTGCTATTGCCTCGTCACCAAACGAATGCGCCGCATCCTCTATAACAGCTATCTTTTTCTCAAGCGCTATATCGTAGATTCTTTGAATCTTATCACCGCCGCACCCAGCAAATAGCACAGGCATGATTGCTTTCGTTCGACTGGTTATTCTCTTGTACATATCGTCTGTATTCATAAATCCATCATCGATATCGATATCTGTTGGTATTGGGATCGCTCCATTGGCTGAAACCGCCTGAAAGCTTGATATGAACGTGTACGAAGGGACAAGCACTTCATCGCCACACGAAACCCCTTTTGCCCACGTTGCCATCTGAAGCGCAGCAGTGCACGAATGGACACAAAGAACATGTAGTTCCGACCTTCCGAAAAAGTTCCCCAGCTCTTGCTCAAATGCAAGAACCTCCCCCCCCATATTCAGAACCTGGGAATCTAGAACTCGACAGACAGCCTCCTTTTCTTCAATCCCTACAGAAGCTCCCGACAACTTTATCATATACGCACTTGAACGATCTACATGCCTCCAAGAAGGCTACACATCGCTGATCAAGAAGTCAATGAGTATATGCATATGAAATCAGCACTATATTAACCGTATTGGATCAATTTCATAAGGTCTTTCTCATAGTTTCGCGGACATACACCAACACCCTCCTGGTTAACCCAGCGAACTTTCCAAGGAAAGAAAGCCCGCAAGAACAGGTATCAATATTATTGTAGCATGCTTTTTTATTTTTATGCAAGAAAAATTTTTGTCCCATCTTTGTCCCATGCAAAAAAATTGGAATGAAAACAACCGGAGCGGGCACCTGGGTCGACTTCAGAGAACTATTGCTTTCCCTTGGTTTTTGCCAACTTCCTTAACAAACTATTAACAAACTATTAACAAACCACCTTTTTTACACAGAAAAATTTAACTGCCTCAAAAATAATTGTAAAAAACGACCGCGTGTTAACCTTTTTTTAACTTTTCTTTGTTAGAATCTATACTAACAATCCCCTAAGCCCAAAACGGGGCTGGGTCTGTTTTACTGAATTATAACTATTTTTTAACTTTTTTTAAAGGAACTTTATCATGTATTCTTATGTATTCGCTCGTAAAGATAAAGAAGAACATATTAAACACCAAGTCTTCAGCAGCCTTTCTACTAGTGGAAA
>JAIROR010000041.1 GCA_031257415.1 Holosporales bacterium
CAAGAAAGAAGAGGCTGGCAAGAAAGAAGAGGCTGGCAAGAAAGAAGAGGCTGGCAAGAAAGAAGAGGCTGGCAAGAAAGAAGAGGCTGGCAAGAAAGAAGAGGCTGGCAAGAAAGAAAGCAAACCTAAGGTAGACAAAAAGAAAAAATGAACAAAAAGGTATTGCATATAGAGGATATTAAGAAGATCATTCCGCACAGATATCCTTTCATATTGATAGACAAGATCGTTGATATAGAGCCCGGGGTATCGTGCACGGCGCATAAGAATGTATCGTGCAATGAATGGTTTTTCAAGGGACACTTCCCGAACAACCCTGTTATGCCGGGGGTTCTCATAATTGAGGCAATTGCCCAGGCGGCCTGCGTTCTGGCTCTTTATGAAACTTCAATAAATAGTGACGTTGTGTATTTTGCCTCAATAGATTCAGCAAAATTCAAGAAACCAGTGCTTCCAGGAGATGTTCTTCAAATAAAGGTCAATGTCCTGCAGAAGAGAGGAAATAAATTTTGGAAATTTCATGGAGAAGCATATGTTGAAGAAGCACTCACCGATATCGCAGAATTTACGGCGATGATCCCTTAGCCAAGGTGCTGTTCCCAAACAAGACAGTTGAATAGGCTCTGTTGCGAGTGTGTTAATCAGTTTTTGAATGGCGAATATTTCATATAAGGCATTTTTGTTATAGTAAAAGAGGTTATTCAATAGAATATTGGTTTTGCAAGATGGCCGACGTGAAGTGCTATTCAGCAGTCTCCAGTTTTGTTACCTCCTGTAGGCGCTTGTACATTATTTTTTGTACATTGTTTTTCATTTTGCTTCGGGTATATCCAAACACCAAAAGATCTCGGAGTTTGGATGTTTAACTTCGCTTTCCCGTTCCGTTATCTCTGTTATCGATATCTGGTCGCGTAACTTGTATAGTCACTGGCATTGTTATTGTGCGGCCATCGTTCAGTGTTAGGGTTATATAGTCTTCGCCCACACTATCGATCGAGAAGTCCTTATGTTGCCCGATCGTTGAATAGGCGGCTTCATTAATCCAGACCGTCCACGTATCTCCGTCAATGTAAAAAATACCAGAAATTTTGAGTGCTTCTGGGTCATGTTCCCCCTCTTCCTTGTGCGTTTTGCTGCCGTTGCGATGATCACCCTTCACAAAGGCAGTCATTTCATTGGATTGCTCCTCGTTCATAAAAAAAGAATTGCGAGCATGCAGCGAAGACGAAATAATAACACTGGCAATAACTACTTCGAATAATACAAAATACACGATAATTCCACTTTCAATGATTGCTTTTTAGTATTCACGTTGCCAATCCTCAGTATATTAAATTTCTTAATCGTTGCAAACCCAGGAGTAAATTTGTGCATTTCGTCGCAAAAATCAAATACAGAATCATCATGCCACACCAAAAAGACTATATCGTAAAGATTTTTACGCAACTTCCCAGTATTCGTTGTCTCATTCTTCTCCTCGCAGTTGATCATTTTCATTTTGTTTTTTGTTGCAAAATCTCTTATAAATTTGTTAAATTCCGCAGGAGCATTCACCGAATTTATTAACCTATGCTTCTTCAAAAATTCCACTTTGACAGGCGATAAACTTTCTATATATTTTATTTCATCGGCAATACTCATGCGCGTATTTTGCAGAGCCGCAATATGAGAACCCAAAAAACCCACTATTATAAACAGGAGAACAATCGCCCCTCCTACAAGATAGATATCCTTATATTTTGCAAACTGAATTCTTGATATATACTTTTTAACAACGCTTACCATTGCACACGATTTCAGAATCAGAAACAAATACATCAAAGTTATAATTGGCAATTTTAATTTTCTTTGAATATGGCGCCCTGATATTATTATTAAACAATCGTATGCTAATGTTTAGGAGCTTCGCCTCCATACATAATTCTATTTCGCTGGCGAGAGTGTTTTCCGTATTAATAAGAATATTCTCTATGATCTTGGCAAAATCAATATTCTCAATTGTATTTTCGTCTATCTCGCGTAGATTGTCTTTCTCTGCGAGAACATATTCTGGAAAAGCCTGTTTCTTTTCAATCATCGCGGCTATTTCATTTCTAATCAGAGATATCTCCAGGCAACGCCACGAAGCAAAGCCAATGACTGCGCAACACATGGCCCTCAATGCTATTCGCAGAGACCTCTTGTATTTCTCAAGTGTTGTCGAGTAATCCTCCATTACTTTTGACACAAACGACATATGAACACCGGACTGATTCACAAATGTCTCAATCGAAGACTCGTCCATCGAATATATGGCAATGTCATTATGATCGATCTTGTATAGGCCGGCTATGTATTTCGTTGTAGCCGAGATCTCGTTGTTTTCTTTAAAGTTTGCAGAATAAAAACACCTGTAACAAACAACGTTCAAATGATTGTTCACAACTATAATCTCAGAAAGCTTTTCAGACTTGGTAATTAATAATGAGTATTCAAATTGCTTGGCATCGCATGGGAAAGCGGCAAAATAGTTATCAACAACCCACAGAGGCCAACAGGAAATCGAAACAGGGGCCTCCCTCGATTCCAAAAATACCCAATTGATAAAATCCGCAGACTGAGGGCTTATAGAGGTATCGCATACAGTGATTGACATCCCCTTCCTTATGTAAAAAGAGGTGTTGTATTCGGTGCCGTTATAATTAATATTATTCCTGAGGCCGCTTCTTATATCGCTGTTTTTCATGTCGCATAAGAGCAAATTCCTTGTCGAAAAGTCATTGTTATGCACAATGACGTTTATTGGAATTTTGCTTTCTTTATCTATGTATTCGTATAAACCGTTTATCTCGTTGAGGGAGTGCGTAGAACAAAAATCAATTCTGTTATCGCTTATTTTTCTTAAAACAACCTCCTTTTCGTTCACAAAGATTTGAAAAAATTGAGATGTACTTCCAGTTATCTTTCCTAAAAATGGCATTTATCATTGTCGATTCTTGTCATACCATGGTTATATGTTCGCCTACATTTCGTAAAAAAATCGTTAATTTTTGGCCTGATTCGCCAGAAATTATTTGTGGCAGATCATTTTCTCGGAAACCCAACAGCGCAACTCTTCCTGCTGCAAATAGACGCACCTACTTGCGAAGAGGCGCTCGGTCGCCTTCAGAAAAATTTGGGAAGATTTGGGAAGATTTGGGCCAATTGTCAAATTTTTCTCTTAAAAAATCTTTTTTGCCAAATATGAAAAAAAATGTGATGGGACATAAAAAAAATAGTTGCATAACGAAAAAAAATGTGATAACCTATAAAAAGGTGGGCGGAGTTGGTTGCCCTGCTTGCTGGTGGCTTTCTTGTGAGTCTATTTTTACAGGAGGGTTTTTAGTTTTTGGTAACCTATAAAAGAACAGCAAGAACCTGGGTGACGAGCGATTCAGGAACAGGAAGATTGCCAC
>JAIROR010000009.1 GCA_031257415.1 Holosporales bacterium
ATAGAAGAGTATATCTGAGCGCAGTAAACATCACCTTACCGTAAAAGATTAAGTCGCCCCCGCCACCCAACGTACTTATTAGTATCTCATAAAAGAGTTAATAAATGGTTAAGGTTGGAAGGAAATGTTGGGGTTTGGCAAGATTGTAAAAAAAGATAACAGTTGTGCAAAACCAATCCAGAAGCCGTCTTCGATTGGTTTTGCTCTAAATATCCACTTTAAAAACGTATGCTTTTAAAGTTTTATAGTGTCGTCTCCGATCGATTTCATTCCAAATATCCACTTTAAAAACGTATGTTTTTAAAGTTTTATAGTGTCGTCTCCGGTCGATTTCATTCCAAATATCCACTTTAAAAACGCATGTTTTTAAAGTTTCTTGAACGTCACCCTCATTCTTTCAGTATCTCACACAAAGGTTAAAGGATCGTTAACGTTGTGGAGATTTTTGAAAGATTGTGAAAAAGAAACAATAATCCTGCAAAACCAATCCCAAGTGGTTAGTAATGTGCCGTCTTCGATTGGTTTTGCTCCAAATATCCACTTTAAAAACGAATGTTTTTAAAGTTTTATAGTGTCATCTCCGGTCGATTTCATTCCAAATACCCACTTTAAAAGCGAATGCTTTTAAAGTTTTATAGTGTCGTCTTCGACTGGTTTTGCTTCAAATATCCTAACTTAAAGATCTGTGATTTTTTTTAAGCTTATTACCCTGAGATGGGACAAAAATTTTTCTTGCACAAAAATGAAAAAGTATGCTACCATATTATTGATACCTGTTCCTGCGAGCTCTCTTTTCCTGGAAAGCTTGCTGGGTTAACCAGGAGGATGTTGGTGTATGTGTGTCGTGATAGGTGGCAATCTCGTGGTATCGGCTTTCCAAATTTCCTTGAGAGTTCCTGGTCTGTCTCAAAACATATGAACTATCTCATCTCTAAGACACGACTCATGCAGGTTCCGACTCTGCTCAGCCGCCCTCAAGCCTTGCGGTATGGGCAGCAATAGGTTCCGCAGCGCGCAGTTTTTGCTTCCAATTATGGCGCGTATGTGATAGAATCTTGGTGTTCGGTGGAAGTTTTAAGAGACTTGGTGTTATCGCTATCTTGCGTGGATGTCTTGGTTCTTGGTTGGAATAGTTCAGGTTTGAATGGAGCAAAGTTATGAAATACGATAAGGGCAATGTATTTTACAAAATAATCAACAAGGAGATATCGAGCGATATCTTGCTTGAAGGTGAGCATTTTGTGGCATTTAGGGACGTGAGGCCGAAAGCGCCTGTTCATATTTTGGTTGTGCCAAGAGGGGGATACGTTGATTGGCGCGATTTTTCAACCCACGCTTCTGCTGAGGAGATTGCCGGGTTCTGCCGTGGAATTGCAGAGGTCATAGATTTTGCTGGTTTGAACAAAGGTGGCTATAGGCTGATTTCAAATTCGGGAGAATTCGGACAACAAGAGGTGTTTCATATGCACGTCCACATTCTTGGCGATGTCACCGTAAAATAGAATTAGAGGTAACTTATTATTATGGAAGAGAGTAACCAGAAAAGACAGTTAAGAGATACTGTTTTCCTTCCCAGAACCGATTTCCCAATGAAGGGAAACCTGGCTAGCCAGGAGCCTTCTATCTTGGCCAAATGGCGAGAGATAGGTCTTTTCAAGAAGCTTAGGGAAAAATCCGCCGGAAGAGAAAAATTTATTTTGCATTTTGGTCCACCGTATGCAAACGGCCACACCCACATAGGTCACTCTTTGATAGGCGTTTTGAAAGATGCAGTGAACAAATCATACCAGATGCTTGGATATGACGCTCCACTCGTTATAGGATGGGATTGCCACGGGCTTCCGATAGAGTGGAAAATCGAGGAAAATTACCTGAAAAATGGCAAGAAACGCGATGAGATTCCTGTCCTCGAGTTTCTCTCAAAATGTCGCGAATTTGCTGCTATGTGGTCCTCCATCCAGAAGGAAGAATTTTCGAGGTTGGGGATTGTTTTTGATGAAGAAAATCCATATAGCACTATGGACAAGAAATCAGAAGCAATAATATGCGAGAAGTTTTTCGAAATATACAAAAAAGGTCTTGTGTATAAAGGCAAGAAACCAATTATGTGGTCGGTCGTTGAAAGAACTGCTCTCGCAGAGGCTGAGCTCGAATATAAAGATAAAGTCAGCGACGCTATATATGTTAAATTTCCAATTAGAAAAACCAATGAAAAAGGCCTTGATGGAGTGTGTGCAGTTATATGGACAACTACCCCATGGACAATCCCCGCGAACAAAGCGATAGCGTATTCGGAAAATTTTTCTTATTCTGTTGTAAAAGCAAATGATGAAAAATATCTGATAGCAAAAGAGCTCGTGAGTCAGTTTGTTAATGACGTTGGACTTTCAGAATACGAAGTTATTGGCAATATCAACGGCGAAAAACTCAAGGGGACGGTGTGCGAACATCCCTTGAAGGCAATTGGCTATACCCTTGAGGTTCCGATGCTTCCCGGCTCGCACGTGACGATAGATGCTGGTGTTGGGCTTGTTCACACGGCTCCTGCGCATGGCCTCGAGGACTTTGCTCTTGGAAGTGAATACGGTCTCGAGATAGAAGATATAGTGAATGACGATGGAACGATTGTGAGCTCTCTTCCATTATTCGGAGGTATTCACGTTTTCAAGGTGGGGCAAAATGTAATAGATGAGCTTCGCAAGTCGGGAACCCTGATACATGCATCACAGATAGTCCACAGTTATCCTCATTCGTGGCGCTCCAAAGCCCCGCTTATCTTTAAAACGACTGGGCAGTGGTTTATTTCAATAGGCAAGATTAGAAACAAATTGCTCGCTGCTATAGATGAAACGAAATGGTATCCCAGTGGATATGAGAATAGAATAAGAAGCATGGTCGAAAAGAGGCCAGATTGGTGTATATCGAGACAGAGGAAGTGGGGAGTTCCAATAGCTCTGTTTTTGCACAACACAACTGGGGATGTCCTTGTAGATGACAGGGTTTTTGCCAACGTGTTGAAGAGCATAGAAGAAGAAGGACTTGAAGCCTGGCATAGCCACGATGTCTCCTATTTTCTGGATGGAACCGGTTATAATCCGGATAATTATTCGAAAGTAGTAGACACTCTAGAGGTTTGGTTCGAGAGCGCCTGTTCGCACCATTATGTATTGGAAGAGCGCGATTATTTACAGTGGCCAGCTGACTTATACTTTGAAGGATCTGATCAACACAGAGGCTGGTTCCAGTCGTCTCTCGTCGAATCTGTTTGTCTCAACGGCAGAGCTCCATATAACGAAGTCGCAACGAATGGCTTTGTATTGGATCAGAACGGCAAAAAAATGTCTAAATCTCTCGGTAATGTGGTTTCTCCGCAGGACGTGACAGAAAAATACGGATCCGATATATTGCGACTATGGTGTTTGACAGCTGATTACTCGGAAGACACACGAATAGGAGAAGAAATACTAAAAAGAAACATGGATGTATACAGAAGATACAGGAATACTCTGCGTTATCTTCTTGGAGTCCTTT
Organism: Holosporales bacterium; assembly: GCA_031257415.1. GTDB lineage: Bacteria > Pseudomonadota > Alphaproteobacteria > RUG11792 > RUG11792 > JAIROR01. The sequence goes on from JAIROR010000009.1 coordinate 3,532, forward strand.
GCGAATATGATGAAAACAATAAGCTCGATTATTCTGCTCTTCCGGAACTTGAAAAACTTATTCTTCATAATCTCTTCGAATTAAATCAATTGATGATTAAATGCATAAAGTCATATAGTTTGCAAATATTTTATACTCAACTTCACACATTTTGCTCTAATACTTTGTCATCTTTCTATTTTGATATAAGGAAAGACTGCATATATTGCGACAGCAAAGACAATAGTACAAGAAATAGTTGCATTGCTGTAATGAATCAAATTTTCATATGTCTTGTTCATTGGCTTGCTCCGGCCCTCAGTTTTACTGCCGAAGAAGCGTGGCAACATTATAAACTGAATTCAGGCTCCGCCAGCATTCACCTGAACGATTTCCCCAAAATTCCTGATGAGTGGCGTGATGAAGGACTTTTTAACAAATGGGAAATTGTTAAGAACGCGAGAAAATCGATTACAGCGGCTCTGGAGATAGAGAGATCGGCAAAGACGATAGGATCTGGCCTAGAAGCGAAGATATATATTTATTCTTCTAACCCGAATATAACCAAAATTTTGCTATCGGTTAATATAGCTGAAATAGCGATTGTATCGGAGGCGAATATAATAACCGCCCAAATTCCGTCGAATGCAAACGTTATCAATGAAGACGACGACATCGGGGTTGTCGTGAAGAAAGCGAATGGTGCAAAATGCGATAGATGCTGGAAAATCCTTGAAAACGTTTCCTCAGGAACCAGTTCAGAGTTCGGCAACCTCAGTTTGTGTAAACGTTGCCAGAACGCTATAGAAAAAGTGCCATAGAGAAAAAAGTGATAACAAATCTCTCAAATAGCATTTGCCTTTAGAATTGGAGTGTTTGCACAAAACCAATCAGGAATCCACCTTCCGATGTGGAACAGAAAAAGATCTTTTTTTGGAACATAAGAAAATACGATAGGAATGTCTGAAATCGACCACATTGGATTGGTTCATACCCCACCCACGGTCGATTCCATACAGCACTATGCTTTCTTTTTGATACTCTTGTTGACGTACCACTGTTGAATCATGCTGATAACATTGCTTATTGTCCAGTATACGACAATGCCGACAGGAAAGTTTTTAAACATATACGTAAGCATGATTGGAAATATGTACATCATGTTCTCTTGGAACTTTGCTTCCTGCGCCTTTGGAGCTCCTGTTTTGCTTTTAGCAGTGGAGAGCTTTTGCTGAATAAACATCGACAGCCCCATGATAATTGGCCAGATGCCGATTTGCAACCATCCTGGGGGAGTCCATTTTATAAGGCCAAACAAATTAGTTATAAACACAGGATCGGGCGAAGAGAGATCCTTGATCCACCAAAAGAGCGGAGCATGTCGCATTTCAATGCTTATGAAAAAGACCTTATAAAGACAGAAAAATATAGGAACTTGAAGAAGCATCGGCAGGCATCCCGACATTGGAGAGATCTGTTCTTTCTTGTAAAGAGCCATAAGTTCTTTATTCAACCGTTCCTTGTCGTTGGCATAATTCTTTTGGATAATTGCTATCTTGGGCTGAACCTCTTTCATCCTCGCCGCTGAATAGAGGGACTTTTTCGTCAATGGATATGTGGCAAATTTGAAAACAAGTGTGAGCAAAAGAATGATCACCCCCATGTTGTTAAAGATCTTCGCCATTACGTCGAGGACGCTCAACAAAGGTTTCGTAAGCATGAAGAACCAGCCAAAATCTATGGACATGTCGAATCTATCTATTTCACAGCTGGTTTTATATTTGTTCAGAACTGAAAGATCCTTTGGACCTGCAAATAAGCAGTACCTAACTTCCAAAGAAGAACTCGATCCAATATCCAACGCAGTCTTCGCGCGCAGTGAAATCTTGTATGTGTTATCACTCGGCATCGAATAACTGATGAAGCTGTTATCGGTATTAACGAATGAAATTAGCCAGTATATATCGGTAAACCCAAACCACTTGCTCTGCCCGGCTTCTACCTTTGCACTCTCAATCTTCTTGTATGCAATGTTTTTAACCTTGCAGTCGGTGTTGCAGTTTATCCCAACCAGGCCCTCATGCACAACGGCATAATCATTAATCAGCGGATTCTTTCTAATGAGATCCGAAGAATTAATAAGCTTCAATGATCTATCCGAATTATTAATAAAAGAATCTTTGATTTCAATCATGTATCCATCGTCAATTGATACCTTTCTTTCCACAACGACATCATCGTTAGCAGACTGAGTTTTCATGGTGATCGCTCCTCCAGCATTTGATACAACTTCCCAAAGCGTCTCCTTCCCAATGTTCAGATCATTATCCTTGGCCGAGTACGAAACAGTATGGTAAAACTCGTTTTCAGTCATCCTGGGACACAATATATTCACATTCTCGCTGCCTTTGTCTGCCGTCTTCTTGTGCTCCTTGAGGATGACCGTGTCGATAACTCCTCCCTGCAAATCTATCGAAACTTTAACCTTCTCGTTTTCTATATACACCCTCGTTTCCTTTGCAAGGGCCTCGGCGACAGTCACGGTTGGCTCGCTTGAAGCCGCTCCCGCTTCCTCCAGCTTAGGCTGCTGCTCCTGTCTCTCAGTCTGCTGCACAGGCTCACCGCTGCTCTGCTGGCGCTCGAAGAAATACTGGTATCCGAATATGAACACGAAAAAAAGCACAATCGCCAGTATCAAATTCCTATTCGTTTCACCATCGTTGTTAAGCATAATTGCACACTCTGCACGCTATACAACAGCGGATTATATCACACCACGCACAAACCCCAAACAACAATCTGGCAGGAGCGGAGGGACTCGAACCCACAACCGTCGGTTTTGGAGACCGATACTCTACCAATTGAGCTACACTCCTAACTCTGCCACTAATAATTGTATCACAAAATTTCGTGATCCGAAACCTGAACTTATGCAGGGGAAGAAACAAAACGCAAAACCGCCAGTGCCGCAGCAATATGGCTACACGTCCAGATTGGCTACCTTTTCGGCATTGGCCACAATGAAATCGCGACGAGGTTCGACGACGTCTCCCATAAGGATAGAG
>JAIROR010000019.1 GCA_031257415.1 Holosporales bacterium
CCAGGGATTTCCTCTTGCGCTACCAAGTTACCTTACTTATATAGTAAGGATCTTTCCTAATGGGGGCCAAACACAAACTCCTGTGGCTTGCACAGAAGGACCTCATAAATGGGTTAGGAGATCCCACTTACTTATTTACAGGCTACCACATTTTTTTTCGTCATGCAACTATTTTTTTATGTCCCATCACATTTTTTTTATGTTCTGCAAAAAAGATTTTTTTCGCTCTGCTTTCTGTTCCGCTCTCCGCTATATCACACAACTTCTTATTCGGCTATGTAATTATTATCTCTTCTTCCTTGGCAAAACAATCACTAGTAGAGCAAATATAAAAAGCAGTACTGAGAGCAGTTGGCCTGTTGTAATAAACAGCACATTACTGAGACTCTCAACAGGTTCGACTTCCTTAAAAAACTCTATAAAATATCTTGACGAGGAATATATGGAAAGGAAAATGAACGAATATTTCCCGCTTCCAATATATTTTTCTGTATTTCTCATTCCATGAAAACTCCAATACGCACGCATAACAACAAAACTTAATGCTCCTTCGAACAACGCCTCATAAAGCTGTGTTGGATGGCGAGGCATATTATCCACCATCGAAAAAATAACGGCCCAATCGACAGAGGTTATTTTCCCATACAGCTCCTGGTTGATAAAATTCGCAATCCTTCCAAGAAATATTCCTATTGATCCGGCGAATGATAGTATATCAGCAATGATTTTGAATCCGATTTTATATTGGCGAGAAAACCAGATGATCGTTCCAATAAGCCCAAGTATTCCTCCATGAAATGATAATCCTCCATTCCTGAGCATAAAAATTTCATGAGGATTTTGTAAATAATAATTAAGATCGAAAAATACAATATGTCCGAGTCTTGCTCCAATGATGCATGCCACAATCCCGACAAGCATAAATTTGTCAAAATCCGGGATGTTTATCTGGATTTCAGCGCGCCTGATAATACTACACGATATTTTCCAAGAAATCATAACTGAAAGAGCGTATATAATGCCATACCAGTATACATCGATTTTCCCCCCAAGGGAGAAAGCGATAGGAGAAAGGTTCCAAACAATCAAAACTCGACGCCCACGCAAACTCAACAAACAACTTATTATATTCGGAATTTTGTGGTAATATCAATTCAGATGGTTTCTTGAACGACAGCAGCGCTAACGTGAAGTTGTCCTCGTAGCTCAGCAGGATAGAGCGTAGGATTCCTAATCCTGAGGCCGTGGGTTCGAATCCCGCCGAGGACGCCATTTTTGAGTATGCTTTGCCGGAAGGAGGGCAGGGGAGTGGCTGCCTGGAGTGCGTATGGGCGTTGGTGAAGCAGTTGCTTAATAATGGTGTGCGGTTGTGGCTATAACATGGTCTGATGTCGGGGTCGTTCTGTCGAGCAGAAAACAGGGCGAAAACTTTAAGATAGTCAACATTCTAACGAGAAATCATGGCAAATCCTCTGGCTTGGTCAGAATCGTCGGAAGGAACAATTTCAGCGTATTTTCAAAGGTTGATGTGGATCTTATAATGAAATCTGAAAATAGCCTTGGGTTTTGGCATAAGAGAACTGAAAAGCAAAATTGGGCTCGTATTTTACACTCGGATATTAATGTATCAGTTTTTCAAAGCATATGCCTCGTTCTCGATAAGATCCTTCCTCACGGATCCAGATACTGCAGAATATATGAATTCTTGGAATATCTCACAGAGAATACCGGCCTTAACAATGATTGCATGACAAACTTATATGCGTTTTTCGAACTTATGCTATTAAAGGAAACAGGATTTGGTTTCGATTTCAGCAAGTGTTCGATGTGCGGACGCCAAGAAGAATTATTCTTTATATCACCAAGTACCGGAAGAACAGCCTCCAAGGAATGCGCATACCAGTATAGAGACAAGCTGCTTGTAATTCCAGATATCTGGAAAGATTGGAATAACGCCTCAAGTTATGAAGAAATCGCGCATATCAATATTTCAAAAGCCGATTTGCGAAATTCATTGTATATAACATGGTACTTTATATGCAAACATATGGGGCCAATTAATAACTATTTCAGGAGTCATATCATCTCTGAAAGGGCAAAGTGCGCATAACGAACTGGCCCCCAAAAGAATTCCAAATAGATCTGGACGCGTGAATGTTAAGTGTGATAGACTACCGATAGGAGAGGGTTTGAGTTTTTGGGTTTTCGGAAATGAAGAAGTCTGTGGTCTGCGCGCTTTTTGGAGTGATTGGTGTTTGCTTTTTGGCATGTAGTTGCTATTCCTCGAACGATTCTATTATTCCATACGATTGGGATAAGGATGGTGAATTCTGTATTCCACACGATTGGAGTATAGAGGTGGTAAGTGGGATATCCGCTCAAGTAAAGCAAGAAAGTATTGAAATTGAGGAAAAGTTACGTGCAAAAATAAAAGAGGCAAAGGAATTTGACAGAGAGTATATACGATTTTGTGGTAATTTCGAACAACTCCTTGCCAGGACTCGCAGCGGCAATGAAAGCCCACAAGACGTCCAAGCGAAGGAAATCTTTTCCAAGTTAGCGCCCTACTATAGCGCAAAGAGTGATCAGTTGTGCGAAGAACTTAAAGGAATTGGTAATGAGTCAAAAAAGTGCGGGAAAAGATTTGATCAAATTTCAAAATGGTATGAAGATTATAATGAATCTCTTCGTGTCAAGCTTTCAACTGTACATGTAGAGCGGGATGAGGAAGGGGCTAGTTAAATTTGTTGTTAAAAAACCACTATCCCCATTGATGTTCTGGCTGGTACTGGCATTGCTAGCCAGGAATCCGCGTTTGAGGGACAATCATGACACTTCCATAAATTTTTAAGCTTATTTTAGATTTGGTGTACAATAGCCATGCCTGGGACGCCAGGGTGTTGTCTTGTATTTTAGGAGGTTTACACTATGAAAGTAGTAAATTTGTTGACGATGACAATGGTGGCCGCTTTTGTTGCTGGCGTGGAAGTAGTAGGAAGCGAGATAAGTCCCGCTGGTGCTGACCCAATAACTCTTGAACAGAGGTACAACGACGCTCGCTACGAGCGCTACGCGATTGACGAGCAGTTAAGCACAAGCAGTGAGTACCTTGAGGAATGTCGTGGTAAATTACTGATGACCAGTTCAGAACGTGAAAGGCTGGAGGTAGAAGTGAAAACTGGAGAGGCGTCTAAAACACAACTAGAGGAAGCAAAGCAGAAAGAGAGAAAGAGAGCAAGATTAGAGAAATAGTAGCTGAAAAAGAAGAAGAGGTTGCAGCTCTGCTCATGAAGCGTGGACCGGCAATAATGAAAGAGGAAATAAGCAAAAATCTGTACGAGCTCTCAAAAAAGAACGCCAAATAGAAAATAGATCTGAACGCGTGAATGTCGTGAATGTTAAGTGTGATAGACTACCGGTAGGAGAGGGTTTGAGTTTTTGGGTTTTCGGAAATGAAGAAGTCGGTGGTCTGCGCGCTTTTTGGAGTGGTTGGTATTTGCTTTTTGGCATGTAGTTGCTATTCCTCGAACGATTCTATTATTCCATACGATTGGGATAAGGATGGTGAATTTTGTATTCCACACGATTGGAGTATAGAGGTGGTAAGTGGGATATCCGCTCAAGTAAAGCAAGAAAGTATTGAAATTGAGGAAAAGTTACGTGCAAAAATAAAAGAGGCAAAGGAAAAGCGACGAACTATTTTACAAAGTGGAACATCTACAGAGAATAGTTGATACAGTGGCGAGTAGTATAACGGGAACCAATGGTATGGTTTCTTTGCAGAATATGCCGAAGATTGTTCCGTATAGGCCACAGCATGTTATGAATATGGGCCATGTTGAGTCTTTGATGATGAAGCTGTTGGCAACAACGAGTATATAGTCGGCCCAGCCGAACGCCTGTTTCCTTCGCCACACCCAATAAATTAATCCGATTGAAGCAAATATTATTGGCGGCCAAATACTAGGTATGTGAAAATTGAATGCGATTGCTGTTACTGTATAAAGCAGAAGAAGCAAAAGGTTCACCCTTCTATAAACAAAATCTTGATAGGATAGAAGAGCCCCGCTCACCGTCAGCAAGACTATCGCTTCAAAGAGCATATACTGCTGTATGATTCGTTGGCCTTATACGAGGATCGGACGAGCGGCCCAGACACGACGTTCTTGATTCCAATGCCGAGAGCAATTTCGCACAGATCCTGGAATTCTTCAACATGAAGGTATCGGGCAACGGGCAGACATGACGCTGGCGGACTCAAATATTGCCCAATTGTCACTATATCAACCCCAGCTTCATACAGATCATTTAACGTCTCGATAACGTCATCCTTTGTCTCTCCGACACCAACTATTAGGCCAGACTTCGATACGATACCCGGAGATAATTCCTTCATGTATTTGAGTAATTTCAGCGAAGTGTTATAGTTCGATGGTGCCCGCTTAACAGCGTGGTGCAGCCTTTTGACAATCTCTATATTGTGGGCAAAAACATCAGGATTGGATTTAACCATTGTCGCTATGGCGTCTGTTGCCCCCCCAAAGTCCGAAGTCAAAACCTCAATTTTGGTTTCTGGCGATATATCTCTGACTCCCTGAACCATTTCAGCAAAGTGCGCCGCTCCCCCATCAGGAAGATCGTCCCTTGTAACAGACGTTATAACGACATACTTCAGCTCGAGCTCTCTAATTGCCATGGCAACCCTCGTCGGTTCGGACGGATCTAGCGCCCGAGGAGTTCCACACGGGATATTGCAAAACGAGCAATTCCTCGAGCATATACTGCCCATTATCAAGAAAGTTGCAACACCATCTTTCCAGCACTCTCCGAGGTTAGGACACAAGGCATCTTCGCACACAGTCCCAATTCCATGTTTCTTTATAATCTCCATCGTCGTCCAAAACCTTTCCACCTCATACGAAGAGGAACGCACCTTTATCCACGACGGCTTGGTAACCACCGGCTGGCCGGAGGAATCCGGCTGTTGATGTGGCTCTTGTGGCTGGCCGGAGGAATCCGGCTGTTGATGTAGAACCTGTGGCTGGGGCTGGCCGGAAGAATCTGTTGTAGCACAAGACGACGAACATGAATGGTTGTTTACACATTTAGATTTGAACGCTGCAGCTGACTCGCTTCCCATATCCTTTTTCTGAGCAAATAAACTTGGATACCATTGAACCATCCTAGCACACTGCGCGACGGGGCGAAAGGACTCTTTTCAACTTGGACAGTAGAGAAAATAGCACTTCCTTAACAAACTATTAACAAACCACCTATTTTGCACAGAAAAATTTAACTGCCGCAAAAATAATTGGAAAAAACGACCGCGTGTTAACCTTTTTTTAACTTTTTTTTGTTAAAATTATATATATCCCCACCCAAGATGGGGCGGGGGCCGTTTTACTGAATTTTAACTATTTTTTAACTTTTTTTA
>JAIROR010000007.1 GCA_031257415.1 Holosporales bacterium
AATAATTTTTGTCAAGTTTAACGGAAAATTAATACTTTTGTGGTATAATTAATACGGGGGCGGTTTCTAAAAATTGTCTTAAAAAAGAGTTAAATTAAGGTATAGTTTAGAATAAGAAAATAACAACAAATAAACAATTTTCAGGCGCCCTAGCGCAAAACAATCTTCATACCAACGACTTCGGCTCCGTTAAGGAAATATTAAGGAATTGTTGCCGCCGCTGGGTTACGATGGCTTTCAGTCTTGTGGGGCTAAGCCTGCTATTGCATTCTTGCAACAGCTGCCTCCTGTTATCATTTTTCTGGAACAAAATATTTGAATTTGTAGCGATATGATCGTAACTTTAATATGTGTGCTTTCGTGTTTTTAGCAAAGAGAAGTTTTATGGATAATTGTGGTTTGGGAAAGTTTGCCTTGGTACTTTCGGTCATAGCCGTTGGTGTTTCTGGGTACTCTTGTTTAAAGAAGTGTAAATGTGGAGATTCTGCTTCAGATTTAGACTCCAAGATTGAAGCGATGGTTGGGGATATCATATCAAAAAAACCCGATATCATTATGGAGGCGATGAGCAAAGGTGTCGCTCAAAAGAGAGAGGAGTCCATAAAGCAACTTGGAGCTGATGTGGCCGCCAGTAAGGATGAGATCAGCAAGTTGGCAATGAATTTTGGCCCATCATCAGCGAAGGCCTCTGTTTTTGCTTTTATAGATCCAACCTGCAAGCATTGCATCGAGTTTGAAAAGGAATTTTTGAAGATCCTGGATTCAAAAAAGGATATCGGATTCAAAGTCGTACCTGTGGCAGTTCTCGGCGAGGATTCCGTGATGATAGGGAAGGTATATTATGCCCTCTATTCGAAGAGCCCCGAAAAGGCCCTGAAATTTATTAAGTTTGTTGCAAATTCGAAGAATACGCTCGATAAAACAGCAATAGAGAAAGGATTGAAATCAATAGGGGCGGATTATGATAAGGACGTCGAGCCAAATCTGAGCGCTGCCGACGAGAGATTGGCCAAGAATGGAGAGCTCGCTCAGAAGATAGGGGTTCCGGTTGTTCCTGCCGTGTTCATTGTTGAGGGTAGTAAAGCTGAAATGCTTCAGAATCCCACAGCGGAGATTATAATTGATTCCGTGGAGAGGATGATGACGGGTGCCCCGAAAAATGCTGGCGGAAAGCCTGCAGGGGAAAGTTTGAGCGAGGCGAAGAAGTTGCAGACGGAAGAACCGAAAAAGGGGGAATCCAAGTAGAAATCAGTTGACGTGGTGGCTGCAGCGCGCGTAGTGTGTGTTGCGCCACCGTTGGCCTTGTGTTCGAATTAGTTATCAAAAGGCTGATGCTTTTATACTAATGCATGAGGTAGGAGGGGTATCCCCAGAGCACTGGCTCATAGCAAAAATCGGCACAATGTACGATTGTCTTTGGGTACGATTGTCTTTGGGTACGATCATCTTCGGGTACGATTGTCTTTGGGTACAATTTTGGGCACACAGATCTTTGACGAGGTTAGAGCTCTAGTCTTCCTCACCGTCTTCTTCCTCCTCCTCGGATTCTTCTTCCTCAGGTTCCTCTTCGGCATCTCTGCTTCTTTTGGAACTACTCTTTTTAGAACTACCTCTTTTGGATGTTTTTTTCGACTTAGCAGTATTTTTACTATAGGAATCTTCTTCGAAATCGTTGCCTTCTTCGTCTTCACCGTCTTCCTCTTCGTCCTCATCCTCGGAAGAAAATATAAACTGCCCCTGTCGGCATACCTTCTTCTTTTTCTTTTTCTTCTTCTTTCGAGGAGGGCATTTATTGATCTCATCTATTATGTATGGCTTGATTGGACATAAAACTACGCAATCGTCATCTTTTTTGATCTTCCGTTTCTTGGGGGAATGTTGCTCGCAAGCCTCACCGAGCGTGCACGATTCCTTCGAATGCTTTGCAATAGTCTTTACGGGGTGCAGAACATTATTGTTTAAAGTACTTGTATGATTATTAGCCCTGTCTCTATTGACCCTTCCTTTGTGATTACTTGTCGCCCCAGCAGTTTTCGCTTTCTTTGCTGAAGATTCTTTTTCCTTTTTCTGGGAATATTTCTTCTTGCCGGCATTGGGGGCATCTTTGGAGCCAGAAGCGTCCTTGGCGCCAGGTATCTTGGAGCTATCTTTTTTAACCTTTTCTTTTTCTTTCGTTTTATCCTTTTCTTTCGTTTTATCTTTTTCTTTTGCTGTATCTTCGTTAGTTGACGTCTCATCGGAACTTTCGTCTGTTTGCTCGGAGTCGGCTTGCTTATCGTCTGAATCTTCCCAAATTTCTAGGAATTGCTTCAAGACTGTATCACTTGAGAAGTTCATTTTTTGGACAGCACTTGCCCCGACGGCCCTGAATACTTCCTTTCCATTTTTTACGGCGACTATCACGGGGAGGCCCTCGACACCGCTGCTCGAAAGGACTGCCGCGCTTGCTATCATATTAACAACTGTAGTTTTCGAAAGCTTTATATTGTGCACTGTAATTTTCTTTTCTGCCTCTTCAAACTCCTGCATTGTTGGATCCTTCCAATCCTTAAGTCTTTCAAGACTTGGGACTCCAACGAAAATGATGTGAACAGATGCCAATCTGAGAAGTTCTATATGCTTGGAAAAATTCGTTAGAAATTCCTTACAGTGGGGGCACCAATCCCCAAAGAATATGACAACGGCCTTTTTCAATGCGTCAACATCTACTGCTTTTTTGATTAGCTTTCCATCTTTTTTGAAGAAGAATGATGAATTTTCCTTGAATAGCACAGAGTTTTGCCGTGTGTAATACTCCAGAAAAGGATTCGCGTTAGAAGCTTCTTGAGCATTAGAATCCTGGAAACTGGACGAAAGGACACATGCGGCAAGCAAGTTTGACACTACCACGCTCAATTTCGGGAAGAAACCAGTAACGCCAAAAATTCTCATAACAACATGCCAATAAACAGTGGCGCGCCCAGGAAGATTCGAACTCCCAACCTTCAGATCCGTAGTCTGACGCTCTATCCAATTGGGCTATGGGCGCACACCTAACCTTCATCACAAGTATGCCAAAGTTTTCTAGTATCTTCAACAAAAATTCATTAGTGATCATGACGCAAATGCAAAACGAAATTTTATGGCGCTCGCATGCAGTGAATTGCCTCAAATCTGTAGTAATAATGCAGCAACTTAGCTGTAGATCAAGACGCCTGAGCGCCTCGATCTTCTTATGAGAAAAGCACGCAAACTCAACTTACGCGTCAGCGTGCTACAATGAGTTATTGTTATTCACCAAAGGTACACTTCTGGTATTCCTTACATGCTAGAAATACTTTTTTCTTCTCATCTTTTGTTAGCGTGTTCTCAATCTCCCGTAGTCGCTCTTTTAGAGAGTAACTACATAACGTTATTCCTAATGTCTGTATTAATCTTAAATTCCCTAGTTTTAATTTCTCTATTTCTTTATTTTGCATATCAATTATTGTACTCAAATTTTTAATTTCTTTTTCCTGAGCATCGCCCGTAAGCGCATTTTGCAGGTTCAAGATTACTTTTCCCTTCCTTTCGATTTCTTCTTCCAGCTCTTTGATTCTTTTTTCCAGCTCTTTGTTTCTTTTTTCCCGTCTTTGAATTTCTATGTCCAGATCATAGTCATCAAGCGCAGCTTTTATGTTTAAGTTTTCTTCTTCCAGCTCTTTGTTTCTTTTTTTCAGTTCTTTGTTTCTTTTTTCCAGTTCTTCGCTTCCTCCTTTCTTTTTCTTTTCTTCTTCCAGTTTTCGCTTCTTTTCGGTTTCTTCTTTCTGCTTCTTTTCGGTTTCTTCTCTCTGCTGCTGCTGCTGCTTCTTCTTTTCTTCTTCCAGTTTTCGCTTCTTTTCGGTTTCTTCTCTCTGCTTCTTCTTTTCTTCTTCCAGTTTTCGCTTCTTTTCGGTTTCTTCTTTCTGCTTCTTTTCATTCTCCTCTTTTAGCTTCCTCTTGTTTTCCTCTTGCTTTTTAATTTCTTCTTCTAGCTGCTTTTCGGTTTCTTCTCGCTCTTCAACAGTAACATTTTGTACAGTAACATTTTGTACAGTTTCACTGTTGTTTTCACTACAGTAACCTCCAAATATCCCCTCCTCCTCAACTACAATCTGATTCGTAATGACCGAAGCCGAACAGGTCCCGGCCAGGAGGCTACCTCCAATCACTGCTATAAGTTTACTTTTCATAACTCTTCTCCATAAAAATAAAATAGAAACACTAACCACGCCAGTGTACAACATATTTAACTTCCGTGCAACAAAAATATAAAGTTTGCTCAACAATATATAAAGTTTGCTCAACAATATATACACTTTTATCACACTGAGGGATAAAATAGACGTGTTGTGTTTGCTATTGTTGCCCTGCGTATGTTGTTAAAGATTTTGGTTGTATTCACGTGCTGCATAGGGGCGGCAGCATATTTATCCCTTTTCGAGAGGAAAATTCTTGGAAGGATCCAAAGAAGGCTTGGCCCTTCGTATTGCGGGCCATTTGGGGTGCTCCAGCCAATAGCAGATGCTTTGAAACTCTTCCTCAAGAAGGGGGCTTTGAAAGGGCATTCTAAGAACTCTATATTCTCTGTTTGTTTTTTTATGTTCGCAAGTCTATTACTGATTTTGTTCGTTCCATTATCAGAGGATATATATCTTTTTAATCCCAAATACGGACTTATTTATATTGTAATTCTGCTGGAGACAATTGGAATATGCGAGGTATTGATCGGAACAAATACCATTTCAAAGTATGGAATCATAGGAGGAGTCAGAAGTTATTTTCAATTGCCAGCCTCGCATATTCCGTTTGTTTTATCGTTATTGTGTGTTGCGCTTGCCGCTAATTCATTTAATCTTATAAAAATTGGACAATTCCAAAATGTATGGCCATTGTCAATTACCACTGCTCCTGTATTTATAATTTTCTTTGTCAGTATTTTGATAATCTTGAACAGAACGCCATTTGATTTCACAGAAGCTGAATCTGAACTGGTGGCCGGAAATTACGTCGAATATGGAGGAATGCTTTTTGCAATGATATACCTTTCCGAATATATCAATTTAATGTTTGCATCTGCATTGACAACAATTCTATTCCTCGGAGCTTGGAATCCAATTATGTTTATAAAAAATATACCACCGTGGGTTTGGATGCTCCTGAAGACCACATTTGTCATGACTTTCATGATAGTGATAAGGGCTATGCTTCCGCGATATAAGCAACAGGACATAATCAAGATTTCTTGGAAATTATTTTGCCCAGTGCTGATTATATGTCTTTTTTTTAGAGTATACTTATATAAGCCCTGATACAGATGTCTTCAATTTATTATTTCTCAAGATTCTTCAATAACATGCTCATGGAGCTTGAAATAGAACTGAAACTGATTCATAATGAAATTATGATGTGTTGCATCTGATTGCTGGGGGAGAGAATGTCTAAAGGATTTAAGTTATCCGTCCTGCCAGTACCTTTAAATATCATACTTTGTATGAGTGATCTTGCGCTTGCTAGTGATGATTCCTTGTTTTTTGAATGTAATAACGAAAGTATAAATAGTATGCAGGAGATGACGGAGATACGCGAGCCCCAACAAGAAAATATAGCCATAATACCTGCTCAAGAGCAAAATGATGCTCCTCAAGAGGTGGCCCAGGCACTTGTGGAGTCTTCCTCTACTGAGGCACTTGCTACGCTGGCCAGTCTTTCAGAAGAGCGTTTCGTGGATATCCTAGAAGCGGATGATATAAAAGTTGATAATGAAATAATCTCTGGTGCTGATTTAATAGCAAAAATATTTAAGGAAGCGGCACTTGGCAATGAAGAACTTGTTGCAATAGTGCTGGCAAAGATTCATGATCAAGAAGAATATACAGAAGGAGATCTTGAGGAAAGTGACACTATTAGCAATATAGCTTTAGATTATAAGGCAAAAATACTACTTAGTGATAAATTACAAAGTGCCACTGCTAGTCTAGTATTAAAGAATTTTAATGATGCAAAAGACCTGATAGATTACATATGTGATGGATTTACACACGAAAAAATAGGACGGCTCGCGGAAATTATTAACGTGGTTGCAGCCAGTGATGAACAAACTGATAAAGAGTTTGTGGCCACGAAATTGATTGAGATAAGGCCTAAAAATGCGGTACTTCTTTTTGAGCTGGCCCACACCGCTGCGGCAGTAACGTTAAACTATTGGAGCGATACAGAGACATATGGCGATGGAACAAATTTTAATAAGGCAGTTGCGATAGTAGAAGACGTTGGTCGCTTAAATACCGCCAAGGTTTTTAATGAGAATAAGATCATCCCAAAAAATGCAACGAGGGTTATGGAGGCAGCATCAACAACCCTGAGTGTGATTGAAAAAATGTCTAACAACGAATACAGATCAAAAATGTGCTCCATTCTTTCATGGATGAATATAAACAATGTATTTACGCTAATACAACAATTCAAAATTGAAATACTTAGAGCAATATGTGACACAACAGATCTTGCAGAAGCAGCAGAAGGATATTCAAGTGGCGCTGATATTATGGCTTCCGTATTTAATAATAGAACTAATAACAATAATATATCTTATGTTTGGAATATAATAAGAAAGATTGTCACTGGTAGCACTACTTCGCTTACTCAATCTATTTTTGATAATAGTGATCACAAAACATATATTCTCGATATATTTAAGAGCGACAAATTAACTTCGGTAAATACAGGAGCTATACTTGACAATTATTGTTCCTCTGATGGAAAAACAATATTTAGTAGCATGTTAACAGAGTCTATTTCTGAAGAAGAAACTTCTATATTCCCCTATAAAAAGAAAGCTTTAGAGATTATTGTTAAGTATTCAAATATAATGAATTTACTATATTACATTACACAAGAAGCTCTAGCTAGTATATGTTCTTCAACCGAAGATGATTGCTCATTTGGATATTCAAATGGCATTGATATTATGGCTTTCGTATTTAATAATGGAGCTAATAACTATACATATGTTTGGGATATAATAAGAAAGATTGTTGCTAATAGTATTTCTTCATTTACTCAAACTACTTTTAGTAATAGTAATTATAAACAACATATTCTTAATATAATTAGTAACGATAAATTAACCCCAACAAATACAACCAAAATATTTACCAATAATACAGCTTATGATGCGGAATCAGCAATAATACTTAACGCATTAGGCAATTACAATGGCGCCGGACTATTATTCTTAATAGCAAAAACAAGTTCTGCCAGAGGGACTGCAATTAAAGATAATACCAATATGGATTCTACAGAACTAAAAACTAATTGCACAATCTTGGAAACAGGAACTGATGCAGCATCGATCGTTGACCTAATTAATAATATGCCTCTGCATATAGCAGTGGCTGTGCTAGATGTTATAAATCAGAATATTAGAACAACAGTATTGGATGGTATAACCGATTATAGGGCCATTTTATATTTGCCCATCAAAGAATGTATCAGTAAATTAATGGAACGTGAAGTCGAAGAAATAATACCAATACTGAATGGGGCAAACAAGAGCAAAGCTGCTTTCTTGTTATACCTTATTGATAGAGACAATTTATCGCCAAGTCTAATTGATGAAAAAATTAACGAGATAAACAGTGATATAAGTGATATTTATAACGATTTGAAAGCAATAAGAAATGATACCCACTCGACAAGGCCTCTTATGGAGATAATCGAAAATGCTGCATACAATATGCTATTGGACATAACGGAAAATGCTCCGGAGTTAATCAGTAAACTGTCTAGCGAAGCGCTAGCAACTCGCGTCCAGGATATATCAGGAACTGCCTTAAGTCAATTTCATGCTGCCAGATATGAACAAGCAGGAGAGATATTCTCTTCACTCGAGACAAATAAAGCTGCAGAAATGATAATTCTGATGGATACATATGCAGCAGCAGCGACTTTAGTTTGGACAGATCCTTTAAAAGTGATTGATATATTGATAGAAGTATCGAATAGCGGGGGTAACGCTATTATTAATAGTGTCTTTTCTCAAATGGCCTACATTCAAAGTGAAAATTCTGGGGCGCTCATGTATTTGATATGGTCTAAGAATGGTGATCAACAAACAATAGATGTTTCATCCTATAATTCATCTTTCTATAACAATTTAATTAATAATTCTTTTTCTATTTCGTTATTCATTGCTCACCCAGCTATTTTTGCCGCAGTATTTGACGACATGATTGAGAAACAAAGAGATACTGCTCCTACGCAATCAACACGAATAAGTAGTATTGCTAGTTTTGCTAATACTAATCATAATAAAGCAAATAATTCTCCGTTCTACAATTACTATTTCTGGGATGTTGTTGCTTTGATGAAGCCAGTTAATGCAGCAACTATGTTTGATAGGATGGTAACAGATGGCTATACCACAAATGCTGCTATTTTACTAAATCTGATGGCTACTAATATCTATGCTACAAACGTTGCCACTATATTCGATCAGATGGTGACAAAGAGCTATACCGCAAATGCAACAACTCTGTGGACCAGCTTCAAAAGCGGTTATCCAACTGCCACAGCTTCTGTATTAGCACTACTCTCAGAGGCTACCAAGACTGCACTCGGTATTACTTCTTAATTTGCTTTTTCGAAGTTTGATTTCTTATATCAATAATAGCGATTGCCAGATCAGCTGGTGAAGGTGGGCATCCGTTAATATATACGTCCACTGGGATTATCTTGTTAACTCCGTTTACAACATGCGGAGACTCATTGAATATTCCCCCACTTATTGCACAACTCCCCATCGCAATAACGTATTTTGGATCCAGCATTTGCTCATACAGCGTCTTAACTTGATCGGCCATCTTAACTGTGACGGTTCCAGATACTATCATGAGATCCGCCTGTTTGGGACTCGACCTGAATAAGCTTCCATATCTATCGAGATCTATTTTGCTGGCGGCGGCGTGCATCATTTCTATAGCACAGCACGAAACACCGAATGATAACGGCCAAAGCGACCGCTCCCTGCTCCATTTAGAGATCTTCTCCAGAGTAGTTAGGAATATATTTGTTGCGATTCTATTTTCCACTTCCATTCTCCATCTTCATGAGTCTTTCATCATAAATTCTTCAATATCGGCTATTGTTCCAAGACACAACATTTTGACATTTGGATATGAGCGCTTGCTTATGTTGGTGAGAATGCCTCCGTACCCTATCTCTATTACAGTGTCAACTCCGGAGGTGACCATATAATCGATTGTGCTACGCCATTTAACAGTGCTCACCATCTGTGCCGCCAGTGGTCCATACATGCCTTCGGCATTGGATACAGGAAGGGCAGTCGCATTCATTATAATTGGAACACAAGGATCTGAAAGATTAAGTTTCGACAAAGCTTCCCCAATAAATCTACGATTCGCCTCCACCATAAACGGACTGTGGAAGGCTCCTGCCGTGTTGAGCCTTATTATCTTTTTTGCTCCGATAGCTCTCGCCCTGCTTGATACTATTTCAATTTCGCTATCCAATCCACTGATAACAACCTGAACATCAGAATTATCGTTCGCTATAACGCAGTTGTTCGTCACGATTTCTCGCAATTCTTCAAATGGAACTCCAATAATGGCAACCATACCGAGATTCTCATCATTGGAAAATTTTGACATGATGCGCCCCCTGGCCATTACAAGCTTTGCAGCTTCATGGAGAGGAAGAGCCCCTGAGGCACATAGAGCCGTGTATTCGCCAAGAGAGTGCCCGGCCATATACTTTGTTATACCAATATTACCGACATCAAATCCAAAGTCGGTTGCTAAAACCCTGAGGATCACAATGCTCATAGCAAAGATAGCTATTTGGGCATTATTTGTCTTGGTTAACTCCTCAATAGGCCCAGTCTTCATAATGGACAATATTTCATATGATATCGCGCTCTCTATTTCATCCACCACTTCCTCTGCCGTTTGAAAGTTCTCCACGAGAGCATCCGCCATGCCTACTCTCTGAGATCCCTGCCCCGGAAATACAACCGCTTTATTTTGCACGTTCTTGAATGTTCATCCGAAAGAAAAAAGTCCAGCATACGCAGTGAATTATACACGATCAACAGGAAGGGTTATAAAAAAATAGTTTTTATCTCCACCTTGCCCAAAGCCACAAGAACACTCTTCTAGCGGAATATTATAATAAATTATACCCTCAATATAAAACAATACTGCAAAAATCATCAAAAAATAATAACGTATTTTAAATTGACTTTGTTTAAAACTTGATTCACAATAACGCCGAGTTGTTTTTGTTTAGGTAGTGTAGTTGTGAGTGAGAAGATAAGGATGGCGAGCGTGGTGGCTTGCATGGTGGCCTGTGGAGGAAACAGCATTGTTATCGGAGCCGATGGCGGTGGCACTGTTTTGAAAGAATGGACAGATGAGCTCAAAGGTACTTTGGCATCTGTTATTAGTGGCGATATCGTTAAAGGGGCGGAATCAACATTGATTCGAATTGAGAGTACGAGCAAGGCGATTAGTGAAAGAATTGAATGGATTGAGAAATCGATGACTGAGAACCAGTCAATGAGGATGGTCAGTAAACTGTGTGAAAAGCAGCGCGAAGCGAATGTAGTGCGCGCTAGGGCCGATGCGGAGTTTCAGAAAGCCAAACGTGCGTATAATGGCTTGAAATCTTTGAGTGTTCAGGCGTTGCCATCGTTTTTGAGTATCGCTAAGTCGCCACTTCTGAATATTGTCAAAAACGCGCACGAGCAGGAGAAAAAGTTGAATGATATCATGGACGGAATGAGTGCAATCGAAAGAGAGTGTGATAAAGCTTCTGATGAGTTTATCGTGGAATCTTCGGTAGTATACAATCAGAGTGTATTTCAGTCTCTCGCGGATAAACAGATACTTCTAGGTAGTGGATCTGCAAACGTTCAGACGCGTTCAAGCGCGTTCAGACCAGAGCGATACAAGGAAATGATGGTTCGGACGAGCGTATCCCCGGGTCCGGTAGTAACTACCAGCCAATTTTACGCTCAAGATCGAAATAGCATAATGGAAACATCCGGCGGCTCTTCGAGTAGTAGTTGTGTTTTTACTTCTGGTGAGACAGTAATCAATGTGCGTGAAACCAGTAAAGCTGATCATAGCAAAGTGAAGGAGGATCTTCACAAAGAACTTAGGGTTGAATTCGATGTAAGGTTAAAAGAGGAACAGGAAAGAAGCAAGAAACGAGAGGAAGATATGATGAAAGTGTTGGAAAAAGCTTTAGAGGAAGAGAGGAAGAGGTACGAAAAAGAATTGGCGGATATTAAGCGACTTCTCGTGCAACTGCAGCCTAATAAGCATATTGAGAATGTTCCTGAGGATAAAAAAGATTCATGAAACAGTTTGACATAACGTATCTGTGCGAATACAATATGGATACGTTATGTCGTTTTATTGAGTGTTTTATGAAAAAAAGTTGTTTGTTATGGGTGTTGTCTGCTTGTGTGGCGTTTACTTATAATTGCTCTGCCGCGGATAGTCACAATTTGAGTGAGCAGGAAATTCCCGGTTGCAGTGAAAAATGGACAGATGAGCTCGGGAGTACTTTGGCACTTATCATTAATGGCTTTATCGCCAAAGGGGCAGAGTCAACGTTGATTCGAATTGAGAGTACACACGCGATAGTTAATGACATGGTTGAATGGATTGAGAGATCGATAACTGAGAATCCGTCAATGTTGATGGTCAGTAACCTGTGTGAAAAGCAGCGCGAAGCGAATGTAATACGTGCAAGAGCCGATGCGGAGTTTCAGAAAGCCGAAAGTGCGTATAATGGCTTGAAATCTTTGAGTATGCAGGCGCAGTCATCGTTTTGGAGTATTGTTGGATCACCGCTTTTGAGTATTAAGAACGTACACGAGCAAGAGAAAGAAGTAAACGATACCATGAACAATATTATGAGAGAAATGAATGCAATTGAAAAAGAATGTAACAAAATTGGGGATGATTTTATCGTGGAGTCTTCGATGTTGGGTTTCAATCTTCCACGGATAACAGATCCTCTAAGTAGTGTTGCCTGCAACTGTCCAGTTCAAACAGACGTGAAATAAAAAACTGTGATTTTTAATGGATTACGAAAAGGATGTGATGAACCAAAAAACAAAATAATAGTCCTGGCAAACCAATTCAGAAGACGGCTTTCGATCGACTTCCTTCCCCAAATCCAGCGCCAAAAAATAATCAGCAAAACCAACCAAAAATTAACGTTTTGTTAACTTTTCGGGGCTCAGTATTCGAGATACTATACTAATGATAAAACTTTAAAAGCATTCGCTTTTAAAGTGGGTATTTGGAATGAAATCAGCCAGGGGCGGCCCTTAGACTGATTTCATAAGATTATCTTTTTTTCTTCTTTAGATTGCTTCTGAAAACTTCGATCACAAAGATTGTTTGTTTTTTTACAATCTTTCAAAAATTTCCACAACCTTAACCATTCTTTAACTCTTTTATGAGATACTGAAAGAATGAGGGTGGCGGGGGCGACTTAATCTTTTACGGTAATGTGATGTTTACTGCGCTCAGATATACTCTTCTATCAAATATTTCCACTAGTAGAAAGGCTACTGAAGACTTGGTGTTTAGTGTATTCTTCTTTATCTTTACGAGCAAATACATAAAAATACATGATAAAGTTCCTTTAAAAAAAGTTAAAATTCAGTAAAACAGCCCCCGCCCCGTTTTGGGCTTAGGGGATTGTTAGTATAGATTCTAACAAAGAAAAGTTAAAAAAAGGTTAACACGCGGTCGTTTTTCCCAATTATTTT
>JAIROR010000054.1 GCA_031257415.1 Holosporales bacterium
AAAAGTTAAAAAAAGGTTAACACGCGGTCGTTTTTTCCAATTATTTTTGCGGCAGTTAAATTTTTCTGTGCAAAATAGGTGGTTTGTTAATAGTTTGTTAAGGAAGTGGGCAAAATCAAAGACCATCTATGAGATCGGCCTCCGGAGGAGACCACAAAGTAAAGCAACAAGACAGAAGCAAAAGCCCCGAAGGGGGGCTTCGTGACCGGGAAAACCCACTCACGAAAACCCACGAGACACACTACTGCACATTAATCATAAAAGCACCCATCAATAAAACCCGGAAATAAGCATATCCCCGACAAAACTAGGTTGCCCCGCATTACGCTGACTCTCTTCCTTGTTCCTCTTCTCTTCTTCTTCCAGTGCCTTCAGTCGCGCTTTCTCTTTTTCCTTCAGCAGCTTCTCTCTTTGCTTCCTCTCCGCTTCAGATTCTTCCTCTTCTGTTTTGGGTTCCTCCTGGTTCTTCGTCTTCTTGCTCTTCGTCGGCTTCACCACCTGCGACTTCGATGTCCCCTTATGCTCCTTCTCCTTCTTATGCTCCTTCTCCTTCTCCTTCTCCTTCTCCTTCTCCTTCTCCGGCTCCTTCTCCGACTTCGTTACTTCTTTAGACTTAGACCCTGGCTCCTTCTTCGCTGTCTGCTTGGGCGGCTCATGAGCCTTCTTCGGCTGTTTCACTAACGACGTACTATCGCCAGTAGAAAACGCAGTAGAAAACGCAACGGAATAGGGCATGCTGAATATAGAAGCATCGACTAGAGACGGATCGACACCACCTTTACTCTGAGACAAAGACTGGTTCTGCTTACGGAACAACTCGCCACCGCCACCGGAGTCATCACCACTATCGGAGTCACTGCCACCGCTGCTGCGGCTGTCCGACGAACTGCTACTTTCTTCAGAGCGCTCTTTCTCCTTTTCCCCTTTCAGCCTATCCATCTCCTTCAGCATCTTCGCCATTTTTTTACTCAGCTTATCTACTTCACCTTCCAGGCGTTTATTATCTTCTTCCAAGCGCTTCTTATCTTCTTCCAGGCGCTTCTTATCCCCTTCCGCCTTCTTTCTAGCATCCTTTTCTTGCGCTAGGCTATCTTTAGCTTTTTTCTTCTCCGCTTTCGCATCAGCAGCCACGGCCTCCGACTCTTCCACTTTTCTGAGCGCTGCCCTCAGCTCACTCTTCTTTTCTACCAACTCCTTCTCCTTTTCAGCCAAACTCCTCGTGAGGCCTCCTACCTTCTCTTCGTCTTGCTTGCGCAATTTCTCTGTCTTTTTCTGATCCTTCAGCAGCTTCTCGAGACTCACCGTATTCTTTTCGCTTTTCAACAACGCTTCCTGCGCCTTTTTAAGCTGCTTTTCGAGGTTATCTACTTTCCCAACCGCCTCTCCAAGCTCCGCATTCAACCTCTTTTCTTCAGACTTCAGCTCTACAACCTCATCGGAACTGCTTGTGACTTGTTTTTTGAGCGTCCGGATCTCGTCTCTAAATCTTCTATTTTCCTGTAACATAAGTTCATTTTCGTGCAACAGGCCTTTATTTTCCTCCCTAAGAGCAATCGCATCAAGCTTTGACTTATAATCATCTACAGCGGTGGCGCCATCCTTACTCTTCTTCGACTTCTTTCTTTTATCCACCTCAACAGGCTCTTCGCCGCTTTCCAGCGTCTTCAACGCCGCGGCCAAATCACCCCCGGCTCTAGCTAAACGACCAATAAGCAAATAACGCCTATCTTCAAGCAACAAACACAATTTGGCAGCAGAGTGAATATTAACGGATCCCACAACCGACCTAGCGATGGGTTCATTTGCTCCTTCTTCTATCACAACGCCCAAATAACCTGCCATAGCCAGTCCAATATCATACCCCAGACCCATGACTTTGCCTATAACAGAAATGAAATCACTGCAAGTCGTCAAGACGTCCTCCCCCTTGGGGCTAAAGTTTTTCACAGTCTTCAGAAGAACAGCGGGAGCCGGATACACCTTCTCACCGAGCATAAGCCTACCATCTCCATCATACAAATCAGATCTCTGCAAAATCCCAGACAAACCTCCCAACGCTTCCCGCAGCGTTAGTATTCTGCTCGCCCTTTCACTCACATCTCCATCTGCGTCAAAAATTGAGTGGATCCCTCCATCCAAATCCTGCAAGAATTTCTTGTCATTCTTGTCATTCTCGTTATACGCTGCGTTCATGTTGTTATTACCAGCGGTATACGACACTACAATCTTTCCGCCCGCAAGTGCCACCCTGATTGCTGCTGGCACCTCCTCGCCGAGAACCTGTTCCTCGACACGTCTTTCCTTTTCTTTTTCCTTCTTTTTGTGATGGTGATGGTGGCCGCCGTGACGATGCTTGTGCTCCTTCTTTTCACGCGAATGACCACGATCTCTGCGAGAATCGCTACTTTCCTCCTCAGAAAGCTCTCTGCTGCCGCGCCGTTGATGCTGAAGTCGCGGAGTTTCTTCTTTGTGTTCTGTCTCAGTTTCCACCTCTGCTTCTTCCTCCGCTTCCGCTTCCGCTTCCGCTTCCGCGTCTCCTTCTACCTGCGCTTCTCCTTCTTCCTCCGCTTCTCCTTCTTCTTCCTCCTCCTCCTCTTCCTCTTCCCTTTCTTCTTTCCTTCTTATTTCCTCTTCTTCTCCTTCTCTTACCTCGTCTTCTATTATCACGTTATTACCTTCGCCTTCGCCTTCTTCCTCCTCCTCCTCATCATTATCATTATCATCTCCAATGGGGGTGAGGCTGTTATTCGCATTGTTTGCTTCCTCCCTTCTCTCACCTTTTACAATGATCCCCCCTCCATCTTCATGATCTGATCCATAACAGCTGTACCCCGACACCATTACACTACTTACTACCGACATCATTAATAACCTACCGAGTTTACTCATAACCTTCTCCAAAAAAACAAAAAAACACTCTGGCTATTATTGTAGATGCTTCTTTATCTGGTAATCAACGAAAAAATACTTAATTATATTGTTTTTTTAATCTGTTTCTTATTATATTTATTCCTTTTATTGACAGGGAAAGTAATTTTATTTCAAAGTGCCTTGCCAACATATTGATTTTCCTACGCCGATATTTTTTGAATTAAATATTTTCATAATCACAATTTTTTTGGGACATTTTTACAACCTATTGACAATTCCTTGGATTTGTGCAAAAATGGAGTATGTGTGCTAAAAGCCACAGTGCAGAAATGCCCGGCCCGGGAGCGTGTGTTTATGCATGTGTCTGCGCACAGTTTAGAGTGTGTGTGCCAAAAATTTTGGCCTAACCCACGGCAATTCGTTGGTTCTACAATGCCATATGAACAGACGATTGTTCCGGAAGAATCTTTTTTATGGAGAAAATTATGTTTAACAACTTTTTCAAAAACTACGTACGAAACGACAACGTGATATCCTCAATTGTCGATTACAAAACGAACAATAACTATAACGGAAAGGAATATACAGATCTCGCAGATATTGGATATCAAAACAATGTCATAGTTTATAGATGTGTTCACATCATATCTAGATCCGTCGCCTCCGTTGCCTGGACGCTTCGGGAATACGATCACAAGGTCAAAGCCTCCAACTCAATACATCAGCATTCGATTCTAGATCTAATAGCGAGACCTAACGCCAGACAGTCTAGAACGAGCTTCGTTGAGGCAGCTGTATCATACCTGCTCCTTTCGGGGAATTGCTATGTCCAGGCCATAAAGAATGACGAGACAGGCGAAATCCTGGAGCTACACCTTCTGCGGCCAGACAGAGTCCGTGTTATTCCAGGACTGAATTCTATTCCAAAATGTTATGAATACTCGGTCGGGGAAAACAAAACTTTTTTCATGACTGATGAAAATGGATTCTCCGACATACTGCACATAAAACTATTTAGTCCACTGAATGATTGGTATGGCTATAGCCCCGTCGCTGTCGTTATGAACGCAATAACCCAACATAACGCCATCACAAAGCAAAATATATCGTTCTTGAAAAACGGAGGAAGACCGTCCGGCGCTCTCATTTATAAGTCCACGTTCGATAGCGTCCAAAGGGAAAATCTCAAAAACGATCTGAAAAATGCTTACGAAGGCGGCAAAAACGCAGGGAAAATCCTCTTGCTTGAAGGTGATTTTGAATGGAAAGAAATGGGGCTCTCTCCAAAGGATCTCGACTTTATGTCAGGAAAAGAACTGTCATCCAAAGAAATTGCCCTTGCTTTCGGAGTCCCATCAATATTGATAGGTTCAACAGCTGATGCAACTTTTTCGAACTATAAAGAGGCTCGATACAATTTTTGGGAAGAAACCGTCCTGCCAATGCTGAGTTTTATTACAAGCGAATTCACTAATTGGTTCAGATATATCTTCAAAAATAATGAAATATCGATTCTATACGACATAGACTCAATACAAGCTTTGTCTAAGCGTCGTGAATCAGAGTGGAAGAAAATCAATAACGCCACGTTCCTAACAGACAACGAAAAAAGAGAGGCTCTCGGATTTTCGCTACTGGATTACGATGATGATGACTACTCAACAGAGGAAACAGCAGAACACGACTCGACGACAGACCACGAAGAAGATGAAAAGATAGAATAGAATAGACTTCTCCCCAAGCTCAACACGAAGTCTAATAACGATTATCTATCTGAATGAAGACTCAAGAATTTCGTTGATATGTCCGACGCACTTCACATCGATCTCCGCCAGAAGATTCTGTGGCATATCGATAAGGTCCTTTTCATTTTCTTTGGGAATGAAGACAGTTCTAATCGAACCACGCCTGGCCGCAAGAAGTTTTTCTTTAAGGCCTCCGATGCCAAGGACTTTACCGAGAAGGGTTATTTCCCCTGTCATTGCTATGTCGCATTTCACCTTCTTTTTGGTAATTGCCGATACTATGGCAGTGCAGATAGTGACGCCAGCAGAAGGTCCGTCCTTCGGGACGGCCCCTTCAGGAACATGTATGTGAACATCGTTTTTGGAGAACACATCGGGATCAATGTCGAAGACGGAGGTCTGCGACTTGACATAACTGTATGCAGCCTTAATTGACTCCTGCATGACATCGCCAAGATGCCCAGTTGATATTATATTGCCCGTTCCTGGGAAAAGCAGAGACTCAATGCTGAGCAAGTCTCCCCCCATCTCTGTCCAGGCAAGCCCCGTCACAACTCCTACTGTGTCGTTTTTTTGCGCTTCCCAAGGAGAATATTTCGGAGGACCGAGGAAGTTTTTAACATTGTCCTCGGAGATGCTTATTTGCGTCGTGCCCTTTTCGGTCAATATCTTTCGCACAGACTTCCTTGAAATCTTCGCAATGCTTCTCTCAAGGCTTCTGACCCCTGATTCTTTTGTGTAATTCCTGATAATCGAATACAGCGCCCCGTCTGTGAAGGTGAGTTCTTCTTCCTTGAGTCCGTTCTCTTCCTTTTGCTTGGATACTATATGAAACTTCGCTATATTGAGTTTCTCCTCGTCTGTATATCCGGAAAGCACTATTGTTTCCATTCTATCAAGAAGAGGGTGGGGAATGTCCATTGAGTTGGCAGTCGTTATAAACATGACGTCCGAAAGATCATATGGAACTTCTATGTAATGGTCTGTAAAAGAACTGTTTTGCTCAGGGTCGAGAACTTCCAAAAGAGCGGAGGCAGGATCTCCTCGCCAGTCGGATCCAAGCTTGTCTATTTCGTCCAGCATGATTATTGGATTTGTCACGCCAGCGCGTTTCATGGCTTGGATGATCTTTCCAGGCATCGCCCCTATATACGTCCTTCTGTGCCCCCTAATTTCGGCTTCGTCATTCACTCCCCCAAGAGATATTCTGACAAAGCTCTTGTTAGTGGCTGTTGCAATAGCCTGACCGAGAGACGTCTTGCCGACCCCTGGTGGCCCAACAAAACACATAATTTGAGCCTTCATTTTTTGCACTCTCTGTTGAACAGCGAGATACTCCATTATTCTTTCCTTTATCTTTTCAAGACCATAATGACTCTTGTCGAGTATCCCTTCAGCGGTTCCCAGCGACATCTTCTTTTTGGAGGGAGCCCACGGAATGCCGCAAAGCCATTCGAGGTAATTTCTAATGATCCCGCTCTCTTGCGATAAAGGAGGCATATTTTTGAGTTTCCTAACTTCCGACAACGCTTTTTCAGTTGCTTCTGCAGACATATTCTTCTTTTCTATTTTCTTGGCAAGCTCATTAAAATCATTAACAACATCCGGATCCCCGAGCTCCTTATGAATCGCCTTCAGTTGCTCGTTCAGGTAATATTCCTTTTGATTCTTTTCAACCTGCTTCTTAACACGCGTTTTAATCTTTTTCTCGACTTGCAGGAGCTCGTTCTGGCTTTCTATCAGGATGACGAGTTTTTCAAGACGCTTGGCAACAGAGAACTCCTCGAGGATCATTTGCTTCTCGCTAATCTTAAATGGCATATAAGAAGCCATGTTGTCAGCAAGCTTTGAGGGAGATTCTATCGAACACAGAGCATCATAAATTTCTTCAGAGACCTTTTTACTATTCTTCATAAAGAGCTCGAAGCGCGAAAGGGCAGCAAGACGCAAAGCCTCAATATTTTTATCCGGAACAACTTCTTCATCATTAACTGGGGCGACTGATGCAAAAAACATGTATTCGTTTTCAGTAATCTCTTTTGTTATGCCTCGGCTTCGGCCCTCTATAAGAATCTTTATTGTATTGTCAGATAGTTTTATAACCTGGACTATCGAGCATATAGTACCAGTCATGTAGAGATCGCTTGCATATACCCTATCAATCAACGAATCCTTTTGGGCAACCAGAAAAAGATCTTTGTTATCAACAAACGCTATCTCAATTGCGGATATAGATTTAGGACGCCCTATGAAGAGGGGGACAGACATGTTCGGAAAGATAACAGCGTCCCTAAGAGGGAGAACAGGCATCTGTTGGCCACTACCCTGCAGAATTTCGCTCTGCTGCGCGCTGCTCTGCCGAGCGTTGCGGCTGCTACTTCGTCTTGTTCCTTGTTTCGTTTTTTCTACCATATTACTTATCAAATTCAATTCGCAATGCAAATTCTACATCAATAACAATACATTTTACAAGCATAACGAAACCTTCCCCTGACATTTTTTTAAGCGCAATCTTCGTTTGATGATACATCAAAAAGAAATTGGCTACAAGAGCAACGCATCCCACCCCACTGTTTCTGTTCGTGCTTGTGTATAGAGGGACCGTTGAATAATGCCTTGCGTTGGCTGTTTTGCAAACCCCCTATTCTATTGAATAATCTCTTTTACCACAACAAAAATGTATTGCGAAAAATATTTGCCGCTTAAAAGTTGATGAATAGGCTCGCAATCAGCCCCATTCAAAAGCCTCATAGAGATCTCATGGAGCATCATGGAGCATACAGTGCGGAGGTGATTTCTACAAAATCTTAACAAACTGTTGCTAATTTGAATCAATTCGACAGTCCAGGTTATTGTTCATTGCATATGTCGCTATTGGAGCAAGCTATTTATTCATATTGTATTTTGCTTTCTCGCTACTTTGAATTTCTAGGTGTTCTATTTTATTTTTATTTCCGTAGATTCAAAAAAAATGTTTAGCTTTTGTTTTTTTTATGTTATAATGTCCATAAGTACTTTTAGATGCTTGGAAGCGCATAGTTATGAATAAAAAATATTTTGTATATGTTACGGTCGTAGTTTTGGCAATTGGAACTGCATTTGCCATTTATTGGAAAACACATTTTCCTGGGGTGCCGCTTCGTACGGCTGATGACAAGAACTCAAGATCTGCTGAACAAAAGAAATTGGAGGGTATTCAAGAAGGAAGCGCCTTAAGGAACAGCGCGGAGGAGGATGAATTTCAAAAAGAAGAGACTCCTTCTGAGAAGGCGGGGTCTAGATCTTCTGACAATGAGAACGATAGCGATGGTAAATCGGATGACAAACAAGGGGAAGCTCTTGTAAAATTTAAGAACGGAAAAACAATTACCGAAAAGGATATTGCCGCTGAGATAAGTAAAGTTCCGGAGCAGTTATCCTCCAAGATGTCCTACGCCGATTTGAAGGCCTTCATAAGCGTGAAGATGGCTTTCACCAACGTTGTGGTTGCCAAGGCCAAGGAAGCCAACATTAACAAGGATAAAACAGTAGCGGCAAATATAAGAAGCAAGCAGGACACAATAACTGGCATTATGTTTCTCAATGAAGCTGCCGACAAACTCATGACAGATGAGGCTCTGCGCGAGCACTATGACAAGACGTGGGAAGAGAACTTCAAGGGAACCAAGGAATACAACATCAAGGTCATCACGACGACAGATAAAGCGATTGCCGAGAAGATTAAGAGCTCTGTGAAGGACGAGCAATCGTTGAACAAAACAATAAAGGCCAATCAATCGCATATCAAAACGATGGATCTAGACAATAGAGCGGAAGCCAGTCTTCCTGTCGAAATAGCGGACCAAGTTAAAAAGCAGGGGAAGAACGCTCTTATAGGGCCACTCCTTGTGAAGGAGACCCACATGCTGTTCTTTGTCAAGTCAGTAAATGACGCCAAAAAGCAAGAATTCACTGCGAAATTCAAAAAGAATTATAAGAAAATCGCTATGAGAGATTTCTCCGATAAAGTCCTCGAGGCAATGTATGTGGAGAATAAAGCCAGGATAATCGATTCCAGTGGCAAAGAAGTTGATCTGAAGAAAGTTGGAGAAATGATCAGAGATAGAGCCAAGGCTAGGTCTGCTCCGGCCGATCAATTTAGCCTGGGAGGCATCAAGGACGATACCATTATCGCCTACATAGGCGACGAATCTATCACGGCGGCAGAACTCAAAAAGTTCTTTAAAATTCCTTCATTCGAGGATCAGGCTTTCATCATGATGGCCAAGCAACTCAACATGGGAATGAGAGAAGTAATTGTGTATGCCACTAAACTGCTTGTTGATGACAAGCTCCTTCTTCTCGCAGCCAAAAAGGCAAAGTTTGCGGAGAAAAAGGAGGTCAAAGATAGGTGCAGGGAGGTTGCCGATTCCGAGCTTGAAAGGGCATTCTTGAAAAAGAATGCTGGTAGCGTAACGCCAGAAGACACGAAAAGAGAATTCAACAGCTTTATGAAATCCATTCCTGAAGAGGATAAGCATGAACATGAAATCTCTGTCAGAGTAATCCTGTTTAAAACCAAAGAAGAAGCAGAAAAAGCTCTGAAATCCATCAAGTCTGGAGAAACTAAGTTCAACGAAATGTATAAATCTTCCAAGGACGGGAGCAATGCAGCGACGGCTGATCTCGGATATATCAACAAGAGATCCGTCGATCCTGAGTTCTGGGGAATAATTAAAAAAGCTTCCTCTGGAACATGCCACAAGGGCATCATAGAAATCGACGGAGAGAAATTAGACAAGAGCGGTTTTGACTATGCGGTCGCCTATGTTGGGGATAAGAGGCTCATCAAACTCCCATCGCTTTCGAGTCCTCAAGAAAGAGAGTATTTCGAAGAACTCGCTCGTCGCCACAAAAAACTCGATTATATAAAGGCTCTCTTCGTGGCCAATATCGAAACTATACACGGGAAAGACGTCAGCGAATTTATCAAGGAAGGCGCCTCTTCAAAAATGTTAGAGGCGCTGGCCGCTAGCAGCTAGTGGATATACATGCGCAGCAATAGGAAGATCGTGCTTTTTTACGGTGGCGCTTGAAAAAGTGGCTAAGCTTGCGATCTTCTTAACTCCAAACGCTAGAGATGAGTCTCTGGAATATGTCCAGGAAACGGGCGTTCTGAAAGTTCACGTCAGGGCAAAACCAATCGACAATGAGGCAAACCAGAGACTCATAGAAATACTCGCCAAAAAATTTGAAATCCCCAAATCCTCTGTATCAATTAAAAGTGGGCACAGATCGCGTACCAAACTCCTGGAGATTAGAGGGCTCGATGACGACGCCATTCGAAAAGCCCTCTCCTCTGTAACAAATAAAACTAAGACACTTCTTAGCCTCTAGCCCCTTCCTACTGCTACTTTACCAATTACTTCGCTAGCTCTTTTAATTACTTCATCTAGCACTACTTTATTGGAACTGGAGAGGTAAACAAAAAGATTCCCTCCTTTCCCGTCTTCCGTGGGTTCCCAACTATCATAATAAATTTTTCCTTGAAGAGGTATCGCTTCATTTAAAATCTTTGCTATCTCTATACTAATAGCAAGTATATATTGCGGAGACACTCCCAGCGCTGTTAAAATATCTGTCATATTAATATTATGATTTTCAACTTGTAAATAAACGTTTCTTGGATATGGAAATTCGTTAAATACTTCTTCCAAGACGCCAATTGTCTTTTGAAGGGCGCCGCGAAGCACAAGGGGCAGGATAAGCTTATTAAGAGCATTCTTGCCATTGAAAATTTCAATACGAACAATTTCTCCTTTATCCACTGCGTCCTTAATTCGCTTCCAGAGTTCATCTTTTCCTGCACTATCCACTTCTTCCCCTACTCTGTTGAATCCTTCGCTCCCAAGTTGCTCCCTGCATTCTTTATCATCTACTGCGCCCTTAAGCGGCTCATGGATTTCTTTACATTCCTGCCACCAGAGTATCCCTGGATCTCCAGTCTTAAAAAGATCTTCAACATTCGAATAGAAAGAACCTCCAAACGAAAAATCATTTCGCTTCTGGCTTCCTTTATTATCCACTACTTTCTCATTTCGCTTCTGAACTCCCCCATTTCGTGGCCCAAGAGGTACTTTCAAATCCACTGAATTTTTAGCCCCGAAAGGAGTTTCGGTTTCCAAATGGGAACAACCCTCTTCCGAACAAAAAGAGTCTCCGATTCCATAAACTAACATTCCTGCAGCCATTAACACAATTCTTCTCATCTCCATTTTTCCAAAAATACACCCTCAGTATTTATTATAACATATAATATCACCCATCTCAATATTTCTTTGAACTATTATGTACGCAGATTCATATATTTTTAGCCACCCAGATGTGCAAATTCATATGTTTTGAGACAAACCAAGAGTCTCTGAATCTAAAAATATGTTAACAGCGATATTTCAGTTCACAACAGCAGCCACCATTTTGATTTTACATTCGTTTAGACTTGGACAATGGTTTCGCCAACTGTTTCTTAACAAACCACTAACAAAATAATCGGCAAAACCGACCAAAAATTAAGGTTTTGTTAACTTTTCGAGCTTCAGTATTCAAGATACTACATTCTGTTTTAC
>JAIROR010000038.1 GCA_031257415.1 Holosporales bacterium
GAACCATTCCTCTTTACAGGGTATATTTACATTGTTCAAGCCATTACTCTCCTACTAATCAAATATACCTTTATCTGTACCCAATCTCAGATAGCCCTGCAACCTTGCATAGATGCTTCGCTTCATAAAACAAGCCCTTGCCAAATCACAACAGCTGCTCAAGTTCCCATGTACTGGCCAAGTACTGTGCGACCTTGTGCTGCGGTTCTTTCGGCAATCATCTTGTTCCCAAAACGAAACAAACATGAGCTATCTTTTCCTTTACTCTCTTCTAACATGCGAGAAGCTCTCCACTTCTCCTGCCCACCAGGTATTTCCTCTTGCGCTACCAAGTTACCTTACTTATACAGTAAGGATCTTTCCTAATGGGGGCCAAACACAAACTCTTATGACTTGCACAAGAGGGCTTCATAAATGAGCTAAGGAGATCCCACTTACTTATTTATAGGTTACCACACTTTTTTTCGTTGTGCAACTATTTTTTTATGTCCCATCACTTTTTTGTCCCAAAAAAAATTTTTTTCTATCTCATATCGGGAACCAGCTTCTGGATTGGTTTTGCTCAGATTTTTGCCACTTCTCAGTTAGATTTCTTATTTGAAAAATTTAAAAATCATACGATTCCAAAGGCAAATAACCGGAACGAAATCGACAGGAGGCAGAAATTACTCCAACCTGATACAGTCGATTTCATACGATTATCATTTTCATTACGAAACCCAGAGGATCCTGAACCTTTATGTACATCCGAGTACACTGTGATTTTGCGCTGCGTTTCTCCTTGCAATCATTTTGTATCTGGAACGATTTTAAAATTATCAACGAACAACTTCCAGTTCGCTGCTCCTATCGTTGCAAATGCTTTTGTAATTTCTCTCATTTCTGCTTCTCTTCTTTCAGCTTCTTTTGCTTTTTGGACATTTCCTATATCCAAAAACGTTTTTTTATCTCCGAAATAATCTTTAACTTTTTCTCTTAGTACGTCAAGTTCCAGACATTCTGTGTAATCATCGCCACCACCAACCGTACAACCCATCAGCTTTTCCGCAACTTTAGTGTCAACATCACCGAGATTAATGCCTAAAATACCACATAAAACTTTGTAAAACTCTATTCCCACCTCAATAGCAGAAGGTTCAGCACTACCAATTGCGTCTCTACAATACGTTTTTATCTTTAAGTAAAAAATCATAGTTGAAGAAACCATCTCATTTACAGAATTGCTACTATTCATAATATTTTTCATCCAAACCTCAACACTCTTATTTTTTGCTTCTAACTTACTTTTGATTTCTTTAGAGATTTCTTCGGGGTCCCTACACGTACCCAAATATATTTTCTCATCCTCAAAACACTTTCCCCAAACCTTCAGTATTCTATCTCGTTTTTCATCAGATAGCCCAACTCGTTTTTCATCAGATAGCTCAATTCCTTTGCCAAAGCTATTTCCCAAATACGTCGTCGACGTCGTCGGCGTCGTCATCGACATCATAGCCTGACAATGTGGCACGGTCCCACATATCAACAGCACAGCAATAAATTCCTTTTTCATAGTCCGTTTCTCTAAACAAACCCAACATATGTTCAGCATACCACTTATTTAACACAGGTACAAGCACTGTTATTCTTGTTTTCCTAATATAATTGAAATGGCATACCAATTTTTGGAGGAATCAGGTATTAAATTACCTCTGCAATATTGATATATCAACTTTAATTTGGTCATTAGTACGTTTTATAACACGCCTGGTAGAGAAGTCCAGCGATTCTCCGGACATTATATAATTTTTGTTAAGATTGTCAGTCCACGTGGTAATAATTTCATTATTGGATCCATAGATTGAAACTTTAACGCCACTTATTTGCAAAACACTTCGATCTTCATTCAAGATCTTGCCATTAACATTGATGGCTACCGAGTCAGGATCATCTTGGACAGTTTCCATGGAGTATTGGACGTTTAATACTTTTAATTTAACTAACACAGTACTTAATAAATATTCTGTCTTCTTAATGACCAAAACTTTGATTGTGTTTATGTTATATGCGAGAAACATAACTAAGAAGGTTCCCAGTATGATGAAGGCATAGGTCCCGAATCTAAATTTTTTCAACGAATTATCTTTATCAACTGGTTTCAGCGGTATTTCCTCCTTGGAAGCCACCAAGGAAGCAACCAATTTTGGAGAATTAACTAATTGGACATCGTGATTTGGAAGCCACCATTTTTTGTGACACTTGCAGCAACGAAGCCACCATCCATAGCCAAGTTTTTCATCGCCGAGCGCCTTTGGCAAAGCATCGGGGTCTATCGAATAACTACAACCACAGTACGGACATTTAACATTCATTACAGCGAAGCCACCTAAATAACAAGCCCAATTTCCAACACCTTCATGTAGTATGATATATTTTTTCTTGTTTCTGCTTCAATACAAAAACACATCGATCTTTTTCACATCTTTGCTCTGTGCTCCTTCAACCTGTGCGAGTGTCATACGGTCTGGGACAGACCAGAAGCCCAATAGAACTGAGACACAGGTGGCGCTCCGAAGACTATTGAAGACTTACTGCCAAGCTTTCAATAGTTCGAATTCACTTAATAACGCCGAGCTACCAAGGTATTCCAGCCCACAACAGCCGCCATTGGTGGCTGCCATTCTGGTCTCCCCTCTGTTTCGACTTGCACAATCTCAACCTTCTCTTAATGGAACTCTCTCCTACTAAGAATGTTCGTCTTGTAGTACTGGGATACCCTCCAACGAATTTCCCTGCTGAGCCTGTTGTTGTTGATTCTGCGGTGGAGGATTCCCCTGTTGATTCTGCGGTGGAGTAACTTTCATCATCTGCGCGAAAAGCTCTTCCATTTTTGTTATCATTGTTTTATGCGAATCATCCATCTTCTTTTGCAAATCTTCTATTTTCTTATTTGTTTCCTTTTGCGAATCTTCAATCTTTGACTCCAAATCTTCTATCCTCTCACTTGTTTTCTTCAGATCATCACGCTTCTGAAGCGAGGAAGCAGAACTCGGAAGGACACTACCCGCGGAACCATCAGCATTAGAAAAAACACTGCTAGATTTAGGAGAAACACTGCTAGATTTAGGAGAAACGTAAACTGGAGGATGAACCTTCAGGAGAGATTGGGAATGTAACACAGGAACGCCGCCTAGATTAACGGGCAAAGGCGTATGTGGATTCGTAGGTGAAAGACTGTATGGACTCATAGCATTTGAAGACGAAAAGGAACAGCAAAACATGACTCCTGCCAACAATATGACGGAACGTATTTTCATAAGAGCTCTATAACAAAGACAACGTATCCGCATTGTACACAACACGGATACACCACATCAATATATCTTTTTACGGATTGGCGATTTTATATAACGGAGTGCACAACTTTTTTTAACAAATAACTTGCAAGATGGGCGCCACTACGCTCTTGTTAGGTAAAAGACTACCTTCGAGCGTAACGATGCCCATGGATTATTCTATCATTGCTGTTTGTGTTTGTGTCGATAATTTTTTGGGTAAGTTCATGTGTTTCCAGGAGCCCAATAGAACCTAAATGAAATGCTACATTCCCCTATAAAGACTACAATTTTGATGAGATTTTTTCGCCATTCTAGAACTGAAGTATGTTGGCAATCATTCTATTTTTTTAAAGCTTCGATGCAGATTAATACCTCTTGCTCCAAAATATTCCTGCGCCGACATTATTATTTCCTGCCACATCAACGCTTACTTTCGTATCTTTGAATACTTTTGTGTCAACAACAACTTTTGTACTGTCTTTTCCAGTGCCTTGATCTATAGATATTTTTAGATTCCCTATGTTTTTCCCTATCTTAACAGAATTATACTGTTTATCGCTGTCTTTGTGTGTATTAAATTCAATTGTATCTAAGAAAAAAACAGATTTAACTTTATCAATAATATTAGAATCCTTAGTTCCTGATGTAATACTACTCATTGCAGATAGAAGTTTCAGTGCCTCTCCAGTTGATATTTCGGATGATTGCTTCTCAAATAGCATGTATGAGAGGATATCGTTTTTCGAAGCGTATGGCGTGGAGAAGAACGTGACCTCGTTTTTGTTGGTATCTTGAGTAAATCTGGCTCCAACTTTTATATTTTCAAGAATTTTTACTGCAGAAACATCAACTATAACTGCTTTTTTAGTTTTATCTGACATTGAAATAGTTCCATTTTCAAGAGTGAACTTTTTCCCTGCAACTTTGATTGTTCCATTCCTCATCTTGACGGATCCACTGTATAACGTCTCCCCAAAAAGGTCTCCTCCGAATGTGGCGCCTCCAGACCATGAGCTTATTACTCCATATCCCTTTATATCACAGTTTGGGATGTTGAGCTTGATATCCAGTGGAACCTTTATTGGAATCTTTACTGGAGAAGCTTTGGGGATCGGGCGAAGAGATTCAGCTATTCCAAGAGAATAGTTAGACATTTTTATGAGATTTGAGATGTCGAAACTTGAATTAACCGCCCTTCCCTCCCCTGTTACTTTTATCTCCTTTGTAATATTTCCGTGTAGATTGAGTTTTCCTGAAATACTTCCTCGAAGTCCATTCATTTCCGCAACTGCTAGAGATGTTGCTTTAAGAACTGCATCTATTATTGGCTCCTTGTTTTTTAATGTTATTTTCCCAGTTCCTGTTATCGTCCCTATTTTTCGTTTATCGTCGGACATATATATTTTGTCTATAATTATTTCTTTATTCTTGACAAATGCGCTAATTTCTCCGCCCTTTAAATAGGTTCCAATGGAATTGTGGACATAAGTTCCATTTTTAACATGTATTTTGCCTTCATAAATAGGATTCCTAAGAGTTCCGCTAACCAAAAAATTGTATTGCACCCTGCCCTTCACTCTATCATTTTTAAATATTTCTTCAATACTGGTAATCCCATCAGCTTTCACATTTATATTAGAATCCTTATTAATCACCCAGTCCTTTGTTTTTGCTTTTACTGAAACTACATTTTCTTTACCCTGAGCCTTATACACAACTTGGGCATTAAACATATCCTTACCGTAAATACCATTAATTGATAGTGGAGGAATTTTCCACCTGCCGTATGTTATGTTTTTGACGGCCAAGAAAAAATATTCGGCGTTATTTTTAAAATATCCATGACCATTTACTATGCCATTTACCTTTTCAGTTCCTTGTTTTTGCAATGTTGCTATATCAATATTTTCAACCTTCCAATCTCCAAGTGTGAATTCATCAGCTTTCAATTTGATTCCTTTGACAATGATCTTACCTTTCGGCAACTTTGCGATTACTGTATCTTGAATTTTTCCACTATTTTCTACCGAGAAATTTGAGAAGCTGAGCATTTTTCCAACCGACAAATCATTCAAAGATAGCTTTGAAAAATCGTAAGAAAAATTAAATGACATACCGCCGGCGAACCTGCTCCTGCACGATGCCTTAATAACGCTGTTACTATCGATCGATAAAAGAAACTCTACGTTTTGCGAAATCTTTGGAATAAACAAAGCACCACTTAATCCTTTTTCTCCTATTTTCCCAGATAAGTAAGCGAGTTTGTTGTTCAGTTCAGCCCTTATTTTTTGCGATAGTATATTATAAACTACATTTATTTTTTCTCCGTTTAGGGCCATGGTTCCATCACCGGTTATTTTCAGTGAGCCACTCTTTGTATCAGCATATATTATACTTTTTATTTCGACATTTCTAAGAATTCATTGAGTTAGTATGGGAAAGTATTTTGGTATATTTGGTTTGTCCTTAGTTTTGGCAATCGTCAGCGTTTCTGCTTGCACGCTTTTTAATAAGTTTGGAACATGTAATTTATCTATAAAAAATGTGTCTTTAATATTAAGATTATGTATAGTGAAACTAAATGGAAAAAATCCAGAAATGTTGTCAAATTTCGAATCTATAAAACGATTGAAAATAGCAATTTGAACGTTATTAAGTTGCAGAGAACCAAAAAACAAAATGACCGGCAGGGCTGACCAAAAGAACTTGCTACTAGCATATCTCAGCAACACGGCACAGGTTCTCCAACTCATCGACCTGTGTTTCGAAAACTTTCATACTAGATTTCCAAAAGCTTGCAGATCCAGTGTCTAAGCCAAACTTTTTCATCGCAACGTCATAGCGTTCGGCTCCACCCTGTGACAGCATTTTTATATATTTCTCCACAAACTCATCTTTCTTGGATGCATTTTTATAGCAATCGTACAAAGCGTTAACCAAAATCTCAGCGAAAGAATATGAGTATACGTAAAATGGAGAGTGAAAGAAATGTTGAATATATTCCCAATAGCTAGCTACACAATCATCAATATTAACATAAGGGCCAAGGTATTCTTTCAATGTTTCTACCCAAAGCTCAGACAGCTCGCCAGACGATAAGACCCCAGCAGCCCTCTTTTTATGCGCTCTTTTCTCAAACATGAAGAACGATATCTGCCTGAAGAGTGAAGCCATAGTGCCATCAAGCTTCATGCACGTAATCTCGATCTTTTTAATATCTGTATCCGCTTCCTGTTTGATTTTTTCATATACTATATTTTCGCAAAATATTGAAGCAATCTCCGCCAAAGTTATTGGAGTTTCCGAAAGTAAGGTCCCTTTTTTGCTCGCAAGATGCTGATGTATTCCGTGGCCAAGTTCGTGAGCCTCGGTGAGAACATCGTGATATTTTCCCATAAAATTTAGGAGCACATACTGATGCGTATCCACAGAACCCGGGTGAGCAAAGGCACCAGAAGCCTTTCCTTTTTTCGGCATCACATCTACCCAGCCTTTTTCGATAAATTCTTTGGCAATTTCATAAAAAATCGGAGAGAACTCTTTAAAGGCACCGAGAACCACGCTCGATGATTCCTCATACGTGAAGTGTCTATCGAGGAAGCCGGTCTTCTTGACGATGACCGCTCTGTCCCAATAATCGAGTTTATCCTGTCCAAGAAGTTTTGCTTTTGTCTTATAAAATCTATGCGTAACTTTTGAAAAAGCGTCAGTCGCTGCTTTCAACATATGATCCACTGCTTTTTTATCTATATTGTTCGATACGTGCCTTCCTTCCTCTGGAGTTTTGTATTTGCCAAGAGAACTATCAATTGACCAATCCAAAACCAAGTTATTATATATAGATTTTACAAAAAACTCATTTTCTTTTAACCCTTTTCCAAGAGCTATTGAAGCAGCCTTTCTATTGTCCTTATCGTCATCTTCGGCAGCTATGGAACATATTTCGGTAAGTGTTTTCGGAGTCCCGTTAAAATCAAACTCTATTCTCGCCATCAGCTCATCGTATAGGCTGCACCACGCCGATGCTCCAGACAAACTCTTCATAGTCATGACCTTTTCGCCCTCGTGGGACAACATATGCTCCTTGAATCTGAAGCTATTCTCGATCCAAGGAAGATACGCACTATCCTTCAGTTCTTTTTGAATATCCTTCAGTTCAAAGTTCAGCATGTCGACAGTAAAGAACACTACATCAGCTGAGATCGCAGTATTCATTTCCGACATTTTCTGAAAGAACTTCTGCTTTTCGTGATTTTGTAGATCCGTCTGGAGATCCAAAAAAGCATACGTCATGATCTTAGACATCGCAGTATAAATATCTTCATATGAAGCAATTGCTT
This sequence comes from Holosporales bacterium, assembly GCA_031257415.1. Lineage (GTDB taxonomy): Bacteria > Pseudomonadota > Alphaproteobacteria > RUG11792 > RUG11792 > JAIROR01. The sequence continues at coordinate 7,658 of JAIROR010000038.1, forward strand.
TATCAAGATTGCTTATACTCAATTTACCAGAACTATACTTTTTGCAAAACCTCGCCACGACAGTTCGCAAGTTCTTCACATCGGCCTCGGAACTTTTGACAGCTCCGAGATCCCATGTCAATTTCTCAATCGCCATGAATTTATACGCCCGCGCAACTACAAAGATAACGGAGCGATACCAACAAACGTCCTGTCGTTCTTCCCCCGTTTAAAAAATACGGTGCCATCCACGAGGGCATACAAGGTGTGATCTTTCCCAATACCAATATTATTATATGGCTTTATCTTCGTTCCACGTTGCCTTACAATAATCTCTCCCGTTGTCACAAACTGACCACCAAATCTCTTGACCCCAAGCCGTCTGCCAATGGAATCTCTGCCGTTTCTCGAACTACCGCCAGCTTTTTTTGTTGCCATTTTATTCTCCCTTTACACCCTAATATCCACTATTTTAAGAAGAGTCATCGGCTGTCTATGTCCATTCTTTCTTCTGTAATTGTGCCTTCTTGTTTTCTTAAACACAATAATCTTGTCATTCCTTGTATGCCTGAGAATTTCGGCATTCACAGATGCCCCTTCAACGCCCGGTCTCCCTAACGATACTTTCCCTTCATCGTCAGAGATCAAAAGAACATCCTCCAGGGAAACAACAGATGAAACTTCCCCTTCCAACTTATCAACTTTCACAACATCGCCCGGCTGCACGCGATACTGTTTTCCGCCAGCAACAACAACAGCAAACATAAACCAAAAACAACCACTTCTCAAACACAATATACAATTACATTCTAACACGGCTCTGTGTTGATGTCAATAAAAAGTTTATTTAAGAGACCGTTGAATGGAATCGATTGTAGATATGTTTACCGATATTTGAGCAGTAGATGTTTCACGTAAATTATTTGAGTCGCAGTAAAGAAACTATTCGATAGAATAGATGCTCTGTAGAGTGGCCGATGTGAAACATTATCCAACAGTCTTATTTAAGGAATCTTGCCCCGTCGTGAAACTATGCAAAATCAACAAGAGATTGTGGATTTTTCCTGCCAAAAAATATCCATGGCAATTTGCCAAAAAAATATCCATGGCAATCTATCTATTCTCCGGCAATTCTTTAATGTTTGGGTATAAAAACTTTTATTCCGCCTTATATTGACGGAATATTGACTGGGCTTCAGAAACAAGAATGCGCCTTGGATTGTCGTTTTTCAACCAATATGATATGCTATAAGAAAGTGTTTAAAAGCGGCATATAGTCGCGGAGAGGGCGGAGTGCGCATGGCAGCCACCACATCGGCAGGTATTACTTTATCAAATGATTGTTACGATCGGAGCAAGCAAGTATTTCTAAAAGAAGTGGAGATTTTGCAAAATATTCTGCAGAGCGATTTTGTGGCCGCACACCATATAGGCTCCACATCCGTTAGGGATCTATTGTGCAAACCCAGAACCGATATCGCTCTTGAGCTAAGCAGCTTGCAGAATGTTATGTTGATTGAGACTGCTGGGTATAAACATAGGGGGGAGCTGAACATCCCGTTCAGACATTTTTTCAGGAAAAACAACGAAGAGGCAAGTGTCAATCTTCACGCTCTTGAAAAAGGCAATCCTGAAGTAGAAGGTTTTTTAATGTTCAGGAACTATTTGGCCAATAACAGAGAGGCGATGACCGAATACGCTGAGTTAAAAAAAACAATATCAGCAAAAGTTACAATAAAAGAAGGTCAATTGCTTGCTGAATATACTCTTGCTAAGGACGGATTCATAAGAGGAATACTCAAAAAAGCCGGTTTCGAAGGATTGTGCATTAGATACGTGACACACTATAATGAGAGGGACTATGCATCCAAATACAGAACTGACGATGCCTATCTAGAAATGATTTTCTACAAGGGGCCACGAATAATAGGATATTCGTGCCTCAACGAAAACTTGGATATCGTTATCTTCAACATCGACGAACCACAACATGAAGAATACTTCAGAGAAAAAGTCGAGAAACTGGCAGGAGAAAAGGCACAAATGCGGAAATCCCAAACGCTGAAATCTTAAGTCGAAAGACTAGCTGAAGACTAGCTGAAGTCTAGCGAGATCAACTCCAGCTCGCGTTTTACTTAGACAACTACGTGAATAATGGGCGACCACCTCATCCACACAATACAACTCACGCACTTTACTTCTATTTCTTATTTCTCATATTCTAACAAACAACTCCCACTCAGTCAAAAAATCCTGCTTCCTTCAGGAACTGCTCCTTCTCTTTCTTTGTCAGTGATAACTCAGGTATACTACACGTTTTATTCAATAGCCCTTTTGAAGAGACGTATTGCCCTACAACCTCGGAAACCCGAACTTTAAAAATCTTAAAGAATATTTCTTCAAGCATATATCTAATTAATTGATTTTTCCCCAGAAATTCATTCAATTCCTCCGTGGAAAGTTTTCCCACCTCCTTGTTCTTCCACGCAGCGGGAATCCCTGCTATTTCCACCAATTTTTCTTTAAGTGTTTCTTTCCAATCCAATTGAATTTTCCCCAGAAGTTCATCCAATTCCTGAGTAGAAGGTTTTCTCGCCTTTTTGTCCTTCCGCGCAGCGGTAATCTCTGCTATTTCTACCAATTTCTTTCTAAATGTTTCTTTCCAATTCGGTGGCTCAAAGAAAAAAAGGAGAGAAACAATAGAGAGCATCGAGTCTACAAACTCAAGTACAGTACTATTGCTGACATTCTTCAGAAGATCCCGAACATCAGTCTGGACATACCCATGGATACTTTCTGCACACCTATAAATGCGCTCCCAATGCTCTTTTCCTATCTTTCTTTCCTGCTCTATCCAAGTTTGTATAACATCACTATTTTGCATTTCTTCAATCACTCTCTCTTCTTCTTTTGTATTCGGCATACTTGATGAGACTTTCTGCTCCACACAATACGCACTTGAAACATACGAACACGCCAGGACGACCGACAACATTAACTTTATCATAGTCACTCTCTAAAAAATAAATTCCATGTTATGTTAGCATATTCAAAGAGCAATTTCAATACTCTTTCTTCAAGAACATGATTGCTTTATTTTCAAGAGTTTTGAAGAAGAGTATTTACCGGATACCGGCCTCAAAAAACGCATGCTCTCAAAGCCCCCTACAGGGCGCCTAACACCCCAAAGAGGAGGAGGAAGAAGGCGGATCCTCGCAGCGCGCGCACCAAAGCAACAGCCAAAACGGCACGCACGTCACTGAAGACCCGCCAGTTTATGAACGATACGCGAGTATCGCACTAGAACGGCATCATGAACTTGGCTTTCAAAAAGAACTTATGGCTTTTCATTTCAAGTGCATGTTTCGCTCCATTCTGCCACGTGTCGTGGACAGACCTTGTTACGTATGGGGAGGTATTGTATTCGAGCTTATTCTTAGGTTCGAACCAATAACCAAGACCAACGATAACATTTCTACTGATTCTGCAATCCACACCACAACCGATCTCAGTGTGGAAAGCATTCTTCTTTAACTTCTGTATGGCGGAAGCCTTGCTATCTGGCGTATACTTCGGATCCAAGGCAAGATCTGTGTATGTTCTCTCCTCTTTCTTAGAATCCCTGCCACCAGACAATGTAGTCACAACAGCGTTACTTGGGCACACATCCTTATTAATGCTTGGCTCGAAATTCAATTCATATTTGGAATATTTCAGTTTGCAAGCAGCATATAAAATAAAGCTCCCATTCGTGAAACCAATTACCGGAGTAATATGACCAGATACCTTTTCTTTAAAAGTAAGCTTGTGAGCAAACTCTCCGGTCACATCGGATGGATACGCAATACTTGCAATACCAACCTTGTATTCGGAGGAGTTCTTGTTTTGCCCCTTATTCGTCACATCTTTAACAACGATTTCTTTGGAAGGATAGAAAGAAGCCCCTGCCTCCAATGCGGTGTACAACATGCTGAATGACGAACAAACGCCAAGATTAACATCTATAAAGACCTTGTCATTTTTGGTTTGCGAGAACGTCTCGAACGCTTCCTTGAGAGTCACAATATCCTCGATCTTAGTCGTTGTCACTGGAGCCTTCTTCTCAAGCTTTGAAGTCTCTGGCATTGGTATGGTTTTGATAAGTCCCGAGATTACATTGCTAGAAGTGTCCACCACACACAAGGTAGAAGCTTTTCTCAAGATATCTCCCACAACGCAAATCATATTAAGATACTCATCAACTCCCTGTGGTTGGACCACTTGCCCCACTACCAACGTATGACCAATCATGATCGGACCATTTGCACTCAACACCCTGACGCGGTTGTTTCCGTATCTTGGGCAAATGACATCAATGTTGTTTACAGAACCGAGGTACATCGCCCCTCCCCCCAATACCGGCGTCGCGGTCACGCCAAGCTGTGTAGCAGTAGTGTAGTCCACTCCGTCTATGAGCACAGAGTATCCAAGAGACTTCAACCTATTGCAAACAGCCAAGATCGTATCCCTAACGGCGGTGGTCAATCTAGAAGGGCTAGCTGCTCCAGCAGCAGCAGCCGCGGCGTCAGCGAACTGCGTGGCAACCGCAGGTCCGGCCATCCAGTCCACGCCCATAATGTTCTTACTGACCACACGAGCAAAAGCAACATCCAATGCTTTATTTTTATTTCCATCTACTAGTTCTTTGACCTTCGATACAAACTCTTGGTGCTCATTTATTTCAGTTATATCCAGGCCTACTGTCTCATCGGCATACTTCTTCATAACTGGATCTAGTACCCTTTTTTTGTACTCTCCAGCCGTGGCTCTAATCATGCCAATAAAGCGCTCTATGACCTCAGCAGCAGCAGGTTTCTGAACCGCCATCGCGGCTCCAGCGACAAAAACCGCCGCCGGTGCCAGAACTGTGCCTCTTGCCAATAGGGTAAGTATCTTCCGCCCTTCAAAATAAAGATCAAGATCTCCGGCTATAGCCAAATTGCCACCCGGTACGATGAGCATTAGCCGATCATAGATATAACGGCCACCACCAAGATACACATCAAACCCCTCGCACCTCCGAACAGCTTGGACAAAAGCATTGAGCAGCCCAAGCACGTTGCTCACAGCCGTTTCCTGATTACCAGCAGCCGTGGCGGAAGTAGACTGGATTACTGAACAAGTTTGCGATGCCAATCCAGCAAATTCATTTTCTAAGGAAAGCAAGGCCATCCTCCCCTTCACCGCGGCGGCGACCTCTGCGACCCCTTTCTCAATCGCAGCAGCTCTCTCTTTTTCTTTCAAAAGATCCTTGCTTTCCTTTTCGGATTCGGTCACAGAACTTTTGCCAACTAGCTTCGTCCCTTTAACAGCGACCTTATCCTTGACTGTTGTGGAGCCGTATCCAATCCAGATATCGAGGTATGCCCCTCTAATCCTATTGTCACAGCCGCCTCGCGCCAAAGCTGGCACGGCGCAACCAGCAGCTATAAGCAAGCTCGTCGCGAATTTAATTCCTTTATTCATAAGGAACCTCTAAAATCTACTACACCTCAGTTGCGAATAATATCAGAAAACTGAGCCGTAGAAATAGAAAAAGCACAAAAAAAAATTCTTTTGACGAATGAGTTGCAAAAAAGCAACAGCTCCTACAAAATCAAGTTTATGGGCATGCCGAAATATCGCTAGGTAGTCCTAGCAGGAAAATCCCTAATCCTTCGTTGACGCAGGATAGGCTGTCCGAGTCGTATCTTAGAGATGAGATAGTTGTTAAAATAGGTATCCCAGTTCAAGCAGATGTGAGGCAAGAATGGTGACTGGTGTTTTCAGAGCCTACCTACTCGTATTCACCTTTAAGTTTTTCGGCCTGGTAGAATTCTATGAGGGGGTCTATGATCTCATCAAGGGCCGAGCCATCCATCACCTTATCGATCTTATACAGAGTCAGGTTGATTCTGTGGTCTGAAACTCTTCCCTGCGGAAAGTTGTACGTTCTGATTCGTTCTGATCTATCGCCGCTTCCGACCTGGGCTTTCCTGCTCTCTGCGATTTCGCTTTCCTGCTTCATTTTCCTGGCTTCATATAGTTTGGCACGCAGAATCGTCATGGCCTTGGCCCTGTTTCTATGTTGAGACCTTTCCTCTTGCATGGCAACAACAATGCCCGTTGGAATGTGGGTTATTCTGACGGCGCTGTCCGTTTTATTGACGTGCTGGCCACCAGCGCCTGACGAGCGGAAGGTGTCTATTTGAAGGTCTTTCTCGTCGATATCGATATCAACATCGTCGGCCTCAGGAAGAACAGCGACCGTTGCAGCGGATGTGTGAATTCTGCCAGTTGCTTCAGTTTCTGGGACCCTCTGAACCCTATGGACCCCAGATTCATATCTCAATCGGGCGAAGACCCCTTTCCCAGAAATCTCCACGGATACCTCCTTAATGGCCCCTATTCCGTTCTCACTTATGCTCAAAACATCGAACTTCCACGATTTGCTTGCTGAATACATCTCATACATCCTAAAGAGATCTGACGCAAAGAGACCAGCCTCATCTCCACCTGTTCCAGCTCTAATCTCCAGGATAGCGTTCTTCTCATCGTCGATATCCTTCGGCAAAAGCAGAATCTTCAATCTTTCCTCGGACTGGACTATTGCTTCCTGCAACACCTGAACTTCCTCCTCGGCCATGTCTTTGATCTCTCGATCAGAACTTGTTCCAAGCAAGTCCCTGGCACTTGCGAGTTCTTCCTCCTTTCTGAACAGATTTTTGATTTCGGAACACACACCAGATATGTCAGACATCTCTCTGGAAAAATCGGAATACTCCTTGCCACCATAATCAACACCTTCACTACTAACCCTTTCATGAAGGTAATCATACCGAGCAAGGATATCCCTTATTCTATCCCTAAGCCCTTTCATTACGCAACGTATCTTTTTATGAAGCCGCTTTCATCTTTTCTTGCGCTTTCTTCTTAGGAGCTGATTTCTTAGGTCTCTCTGGCGGGACGAACTTCTCAATAACTCCCATTTCTGCCAGCAACTTCTGAACCTTCTCTGTTGCTTTTGCTCCAACCGAAAGCCAGTACTTGGCCCTGTCCGCGCGAAGCACGAGCCTATCAGCATGGTCTTTCTCAAGAAGCGGGTTATATGAACCAATCCTTTCAATAAACCTACCATCACGAGGAGACGTCGCCTCCGCCACGACCACTCTATAAAAGGGACGCTTCTTAGCACCACCTCTCGCCAATCTTATCTTTAAAGCCATCTTCCTACTCCTTTTCTCATTAATCCAGTCTCTAGAACCATTTTAACATTCTCCATATCCACTAATCCAACACCTTCCGATGCCATCATCGCCCAACCCACAAGACCATCACCACACTCACCAGCACCGCCCACAAGGCCGCCCTGTTATTTCAGTCGATTATTCCAGTTGATAAGGAACACACACTACGAATACGTATTATAGCACAAGTGAGCGATATCGCGCAATAGTGCCGTTGCTACGTATGGTTTTCACTCTCAATTGAAATAAAAGAACATCTTCACAATTGGTGATTTCCGCTTCGGATTTATATATAATCCTCTTACACGATGAGAAATCTTTGCTTTGCCTGGTTCTGACATGAGTTTATTACATACTCGGTTTAGCAAGGTGCTTTAGATATGTTTGAAGGTGGGGTGTTATGGCAACGAGGTATGTTATCAAAAGAGACGGATCATTCGCCGATTTCAGTATTGAAAGAATTGCGAGCGCGATATACAGAGCCGCGAGGGAAACTGATGAATTTGGACTGTCGGAATCTGGTTTTTTGGCAAGCGTTGTTGCTGACAAGATTTCTAAGAAGTTCATCAAAGATACCCCTGATATAGAATCAATACAGGATATTGTTGAGGAAGTCCTTATTGAGAAGAGCTATATAGCGACGGCGAAGGTCTATATATTGTATAGGGAACAGCATGCCAAGATGAGAAGTGCTAAAAGTGCTGTGATTGACGCAATTTCAACTGTCGATCAGTATGTTGATCAGACAGACTGGAGGGTCAAGGCCAATGCAAATTTGGATTACTCTCTCGGTGGTCTCATTTTAAACCTATCCGGAAAGGTTGTTGCCAATTACTGGTTGAACAGAGTTTATACTCCGAAAATAGCGGAGGCTCATAGGAACGGATTTATGCATATTCATGATCTTGATATGCTCTCTGGTTACTGCGCTGGCTGGTCTCTTCGGATGCTCCTCCAAGAAGGGTTTAATGGAGTAAGTGGAAAGGCAGAGGCGTTCCCTCCTAAGCACCTGTCAACTGCTTTTTCTCAAGTTGCCAATTTTTTCGGAACACTTCAGAACGAATGGGCCGGAGCGCAGGCATTCAGTTCCTTTGATACATACATGGCTCCTTTCATTAGACTCGATAATTTATCATACAAAGAAGTTCTTCAGGAGGTGCAGTCATTCATATATAACTTGAACGTTCCAACGCGCTGGGGCACGCAGACGCCGTTCACTAATCTCACCTTCGACTGGGTTTGCCCTAATGATCTCAAAGCGGATCACCCAATAATAGGAGGCGAGGAAATGAACTTCACATACGGCGATCTTCAAGAAGAAATGAATATGATAAACAAGGCGTACATAGAAATAATGACGCGCGGAGATTCCAAGGGAAGAGTTTTCACATTCCCCATACCGACGTATAACATTGGCAAGGAATTTGACTGGAACGGAGAAAATGTGGATCTTATGTTTGAGATGACAGCAAAGAACGGAATTCCATATTTTCAGAATTTCATCAACTCAGATCTGAGTCCTAACATGATCAGATCGATGTGCTGCAGATTGCAACTTGATCTTCGCGAGCTCTTGAAACGGGGAAATAGCTTATTTGGATCAGCAGAGCAAACTGGCTCTATAGGAGTTGTAACGCTGAACTGTGCCAGACTGGGTTACCTACACAGGGGGGACGCTGAAGGTCTCTTCGAACACCTGGATAACCTTATGGATATTGCAAAGCAAAGCCTCGAGATAAAGAGGAAAGTCGTTTCCCACCTTATGGATACCGGTTTATACCAATATACCAAACGTTATTTGGGAACGTTCAGGAATCACTTCTCAACGATAGGAGTTAATGGGATCAATGAGATGGTTCGGAACTTCACATATGGCACTGACGACATATCCACACAATATGGTAAACAGATGGCAATAGATTTGCTTGATTATATGAGGGACAGGTTGGTGCAATTTCAGGAAGAAACCAGACACCTGTACAATCTTGAAGCAACACCAGCGGAAGGGGCCATGTATAGGTTTGCTAGGGAGGATGCCAAAAGATACGAGGATATAATACAAGCCGGAGATAGCGGTGTGCCCTATTATACCAACTCTTCGCAACTTCCAGTTGGTTATACAGACGATATCTTCGAAGTTCTCGAACATCAGGAGGATCTTCAAAGACGGTACACCGGAGGAACAGTTGTTCACCTTTACATGTCCGAACGAATATCAAATGCAGAAG
>JAIROR010000039.1 GCA_031257415.1 Holosporales bacterium
CAGCCTTTCTACTAGTGGAAATATTTGATAGAAGAGTATATCTGAGCGCAGTAAACATCACCTTACCGTAAAAGATTAAGTCGCCCCCGCCACCCAACGTATAATCAGTATCTCATAAAGGGGTTAATAAATGGTTAACGCTGGAAGGAAATGTTGAGGTTTTTTTCAGAAAGGATCTAAAAATAAACAATCTTTGTGATTGAGGTTTCCAAAAGTAATCCAAAGAACAAAAAAGATAATTTCATGAAATCGACCCAGGAGCCGCCCCTGATCGATTTCATTCCAAACACCCACTTTAAAAACGTATGTTTTTAAAGTTTCTTGAACGCCACCCTCATTCTTTCAGTATCTCATACAAAGGTTAAGGAATCGTTAAGGTTGGAGGGAAATGTTGGGGTTTTTAGCTCCTTATCTGGGCAAGAGCCGAAAATATCATAATAATACTGTTTCTTGTTAAATTGTAGCATGATATGACTTAAAATTTGCTCTAAAATTCTTTGTAAAGAGCTAAAAATATTTAATCTATATCTGAAAGAAGTGATACAATGGCGGCAGAGGTGTGGTTTTTGTAGGTGTTTTTATGAAAGCATTGAGATTGGTGATGGTTCTAGGAAGTTTTGCTTCTGCCGTTTCTGCATACGGAAGTGGGGAAGCTGGTGGTTTTTCAGAAGATGAAGCTCGCTATATTTTGGCTTCAGCTGGTATGGCGAATAGTATTGATACCCTTGGTGGTTATATGGGCAAGTTAATGCCTTTTGAGGCTCCCGAGAAGTTGCCAAAGGCATTGGAAGCTATGAAAAAGAGCATAAAAAACATGTATCTTATAGCTAGCGATATGAATAAGCAAGCAAAGCAGGGGGATAAGTTTAAAGGACTGAAGAAAAAAAAGAATAAACTTGAAGAGATATCATTTGAAAATAGACATCTGGATAGAGAGGTATCGAGTGATATGCTAGTGGCATTGTCAGAAGTAGAAAAGGAAAATGTAGCAGTAATTAGCGAGGGGATAAGGCAGCTGAGTTCCTTCGTAAGCGAAAACGTTATTTGTCTTGAAGACATCGTATCTAAAGCAATTAGTGGTGAGCAGAGTGGTGGTCTAACACTCGGTCGTACTAATGCTCTTTTGAATCATCTCAAAAGAGAATTAGATCTGATTAATTCTAACCTTGACAAAGATATGGTTAAACTGGTCCAAAAGGAAGAAGAGAGGAAAGAACAAAAGCGACAAGCAGTCATTATCAATGAGATCAAAAATCAGGGTAGTTCGACGGTGCCTATTCTCCACGAAATCAAAAAAGATCAAACGATGATGGCGGGAAGGTTGGTTGGGGATGAAGAAGCCGTTAAAGTCCAGGTCGTGCCATCTGATATAAAGCGACTAGAACAAAAGATGGAAAAAGAAATAGCAGGACTAAAACAAGGGATAGAAGGAGTAGAGCAAAAGATAGAAGGAGTAAAGCAAGAAGTAACCAAGTTAGCTGATATGTTTACTAAATTCATTGAAGCTCAACAAAAGAAGGAGGAGGGCAAATAGTTTGTAATTTTCTTTCTTGAGACCAAGTAACGTGTTAGACTACCAATGATGATGTTCGTTTATTGGCAGGAAAATGAAGAGGTTGGTGGTTTGCACGTTGCTTGGATGTTTGATTGTGGGTAATTCATATGGTCTTGATGACTTGATGCCGTATAGTGAAGAAGTAATTACTACGATTTCGCAGTCTGATATAAAGCGACTAGAGCAAAAGATAGAAGGAGTAGAGCAAAAGATAGAGGGAGTAAAGCAAGAAGTAACCAAGTTAGCTGATATGTTTACTAAATTCATTGAAGCTCAACAAAAGAAGGAGGAGGGCAAATAGTTTGTAATTTTCTTTCTTGAGGCCAAGTAACGTGTTAGATTATCAGTGGTGATGTTCGTTTATGTCTAAACACCAGAAGATTTTGCGGATACTCATTTAACATGCCTCCGCAAGAATCGTCTATTACTTGGTTACGATGAAAAAAGTTGCTGCTATCAAAAAAATTATGCAAAAAGATATTGACGCCGCTGGCGGAGATGTGCTACACTCAGTAGTAGCTGTGTCGGGTTTTAGTGTTTTTTTAGCGAGCGATGAGTGCGTTGGCATCCATAAAGAGGTTTCTCGCCTTCCTCGGGGAGGTTAGGGCGGAGAGGCGAAAGATTACGTGGCCGAAGAAGCAGGAGGTTATAGGGATGACTGTCGTCGTTTTTGTGCTTGCTATCGTTGCCGCTCTGTTTTTTAGTGTTGTGGACACGATGGCTTTTAAGCTTGTGCATTCCATAATAGGAAGATAGAGGTAGAGGGGTGGCTAGGATGGCGGGTGATTTTAAGTGGTATATTGTCCATACGTACTCTGGATCTGAGAATAGGGTGGTTCAGCTTATAAAGGAGCATGCGGCAAGGAAGGATTGCGAAGATGCCTTTGAAGAGCTGATTGTTCCGACGGAGGAGATTGTGGAGCTTAAAAATGGAGAGATGGTGTCGTCGAATAGAAAGTACCTGCCGGGATATGTGCTGGCGAAGATGAGGCTTACCGATCAGACGTTAAATATTGTTAAGAATGTGCCGAGGGTTTCCGGCTTCTTGGGAGATAAAGGGAGACCGATTCCGGTGAGCGAGATTGAGGTTGAGAGAATTTTGAAGCAAATACAGGAGTCTGCGGAGGCTCCGCGAAATGTTGTGACCTTCAATGTTGGCGATCAGATCAAGGTTATTGATGGCCCGTTCGCATCGTTCAATGGATTCGTTGAGGAGATCGAAGAAGACAAGCAAAAGCTCAAGATCTCTGTAATGGTTTTTGGGCGACCTACTCCAATATCGTTGGATTATTTGCAGGTTGAAAAGGCATGAAACAAGCGTTTTTTCTGTGGGAGATTATAGGCCATTTTGGTCGCTGTTACCACGGAAGTTCTTTTTTTAGTATAAGGAGATAAGAATATGGCCAAAAAGAAGAAAATTTTGGGTTTTATAAAGTTGCAGATTCCTGCGGGGAAGGCGAATCCTTCCCCTCCTATCGGGCCGGCTCTTGCCCAGAAGGCACTGAATATTATGGAATTCTGCAAGACGTTTAATGCAAAGACCCAGGGTATGGAGCAGGGAATGCCGGTTCCGGTTGTGATAACTGCGTATACGGACAAAACATTCACGTTTGTGATGAAGACTCCTCCTGTTTCATACTTCATTAAGAAGGCAGCGAATATACAGAGTGGTTCCGGGAAAACTGGTATAACTGCTTCTATCGGCAAGATAACTATGGCTCAAATTCGTGACATAGCTGAGAAGAAGATACAGGATATGAACGCTGGCAGCATAGAGGCTGCCTGTCAGATGATTGTTGGTTCTGCTCGCTCGATGGGCGTAGATGTTGTGGAGGGTTAGTGTTATGCCTTTTATTGGGAAACGTCTAAAGAAAATCAAAAGCGAAATAAATACGCAAAAGGTGTATTCGTTAAAAGAAGCTGTGTCTATTATTAAGAAGAATGCCACTGCTAAATTTGATGAAACTATCGAGTTATGCATGATGCTCGGTATTGATCCGAAGAGGCAAGATCAAGGAGTGCGCAACGTTCTCAATTTGCCCCATGGAACCGGAAAAACGTATAGGGTCGCGGTATTTGCCAAAGATGCTAAAGCGGACGAAGCGAAGGCAGCTGGAGCAGATGTTGTTGGCTCCGACGAGCTTGTCGCGATGATCCAGAGAGGCGATATACAGTTCGACAAGTGCGTTGCGACTCCAGATATGATGGGGCTTGTCGGCAGGGTTGGCAAAATTCTTGGGCCAAAGGGCTTGATGCCGAATCCAAAGCTCGGAACAGTAACAAATGATATTGCTGCTGTCGTCAAGAATATTAAAGGGGGGCAGATTGAATATCGCTCAGAAAAGAATGGTATTGTGCATGCTGGCATTGGAAAAGCCAGCTTCTCGGAGCAGCAGCTTGAAGAGAACGCGAGGGCTTTATACAATGCAATAGACAATTCTCGTCCAGCTGGCGTGAAGGGGACATTTATCAAGAAGATGGTTCTTTCATCGACGATGGGCGTCGGGTTGACGTTTATTTTAGATTAGCGATTATGAGGAAATTTGCGATGCAATCAGGAATTACGGGCGCTTATGGGTTGGCGATAGAGCGGCAAACGCTCTTGTTGCATCGTGGGCGGCATTGTGGGTGGCATTGTGGGTGGCAAAGTGAGCAGCATTGTGAGCAGCAAATGCCATTATTGCATCGTGATCAGTTCTTTTGGAATTTTCCGCGTGTGGAGATTTTGAAAGAGCTTCGTGGTTTTTTTTCGAATGGTTTGTCGAGACGCCTAATGGCCTGGGCGGTGATTAGTTTGCCGACTACGTTGCTGGAAGCATGTCTTGATATAAAACTCAGAGTTCGAAAGAAGTCTATTGTCGAAGACTGCAGGTATCTCCACAATATGAGAGTAAATGGTCCTGCAATAGACAGAAGTGAGAGTTTTTAATATGGCTCCTTCTGTATTGATAAAGAGAGGTTGTTGTATGAGAGGGGAAAGTGTATGAAGAGGTTGGAAAAGGAGTCTTTCGTATCGAGTTTTAAAGAGGAGTTGCAGACTGCTTCGACTGTTGTCGCCGTCAATAGATCGACTGGCATAACTGTTGGAGAAATAACTGAGCTTCGCAGCGAGATGCGAAAAAACAATGCGAACTTGAAGGTCGTCAAAAATACACTGGCGCTCATCGCGGTGAAAGGTTCTCCGCTTGAGTTGCTTAGTGATTATTTAAAAGGGCCGACTGCTCTTGCATATTCCGACGAGCCAGTCGGGATGGCGAAAGTTCTGGTGAAGTTTGCCAGTGAAAACGAGAAGTTAACGATCATGGGCGGGATAATGGATGGCAACCCAATTTCTGCCGGTAATTTTGCTAAACTAGCTTCTTTGCCTTCGTTTGACGAGTTAAGGGCAAAGATTATTGGTCTGTTGACTGCTTCTGCAGCAAAGATTGCGAGGACGGTTAAAGAACCTGGCGCGCAGATTGCTCGAGTTGTTTCTCTCAGAGCTCAAGCTCTTGAGGGGCAGTAGTGTTATTTATTTTTTAAAAGGAAGTGTGTAAAATGGCAAATTTAGAAAAAATCGTGGAAGAATTGTCAGGATTGACAATTCTCGAAGCCTCCGAGCTTGCGAAGAAGCTTGAAGAGGCGTGGGGCGTGAGCGCAGCAGCAGCAGTTGCTGTGGCGGCTGTCAGTGCAGCCCCAGCGGAAGCTGTGGAAGAGAAAACGGAGTTTGATGTTTCTCTTGATGCTGCTGGAGCGAGCAAGATCAACGTTATCAAAGAAGTCAGGGCAATTCTTCCTGACCTTGGGTTGAAAGAGGCGAAAGAGCTTGTTGAAGGAGCTCCGAAGGTTGTGAAAGCTGGCGTTTCCAAAGATGAGGCAGAAAAAATAAAAAAGCAATTAGAAGCGGCAGGAGCAAAAGTGTCTATAAAGTAAGAATCCAAAAGGAAAGGAGGCGGTGTGGTGCCGTCTCCTTGGTTTGTCATTTTTTTTAGGGACTGTGCTTATGATTAGATCTTATACGGGGAGAAAACGTTTTAGAAGGTCGTTTGGTCGCATTAGAGAGACGAATGTTCTGCCTGACCTCATCGCTTTGCAGAGGCGTTCATACGAGGCTTTTTTGCAAAGGGATGTCCCAGATCACAAAAGGACTAATTCCGGGCTGATGGAAATTTTTGGTTCGTTCTTCCCAGTTAAGGATCCGAACGGTCGGGCTCGTCTTGATTTCATAAGCTATAGCTTTGACGAACCTAAATATACCGAAAAAGAGTGCCGCCAGAGAGGGGGCACTTATTCGACTTCTATTCGCGGAACGTTCAGGTTGAGTGTTTGGCCGGAGGGGAGTGAACAAGATCCCAAAAACATCAAGGACATGAAGGAGCAGGAAGTGTATCTTGGTGACTTCCCCCTTATGACGGATAGGGGGACATTTATTTTTAATGGCATTGAGCGAGTGGTCGTCTCGCAGATGCACAGGAGTCCTGGGGTTTTCTTTGATCATGACCAGGGCAAAACTCATTCATCTGGAAAATTTCTATATGCTGCCAAAATAATTCCATATAGAGGATCATGGGTTGATTTTGAATTTGATCATAGAGATATTCTGTATACGAGAATCGACAGGAAAAAGAAGGTTCTCGCCACAACATTTCTTATGTGTCTCGACAGTAAAGAAACTGAAGAATATAAAGATAGCTTGCAGCCGAAAGAACAACCAGATCAAAGATATTTATCTGGAATGTCAAAAGAAGAAATTATCTGTTCGCTGTATGAACTTGTGACATACGAAAGAAGAGGGGAGAACTGGGTCACGGCGTTTGTTCCAGAGCACTGGAAGGGTGCAAAACTTGAACATGACATGATAGACGCTGATACAGGAAAGGTTGTTGCGAAGGTCGGGACGAAGCTTACCCAAAGAGTCATATTTCAGTTAATGAAAAATGAACTCAAGAGTATATTGCTTCGAAACGAAGATCTTGTTGGGAAATACATTGCTGAGGAATATATCAACGAAGAAAATGGAGCTATATACATAGAAGCCGGAGAGCAGATCGATTCTAGTGTGATAAACACTATTCTGGAGTTGGATCTAAAAAGCGTACGAGTAGCATTTACGGACGCAATTAACGTCGGCGCGTACATAATGAACACGTTCGCCCTTTCGAAGTGCACAAACAGAGAAGAAGCTTATCTTGAATTGCATAGATCTCTGATCCCGGGAGAACCTCCAAGCATCGCAGGTGGAGAGTTTTTGTTTCACAGCATGATATTGGATCCCGATAGATACGATTTATCAATTGTTGGAAGAGCGAAGTTAAACGATAGACTTGGACTGGATACGCCTGACACAGTTAAAATTCTTGAAAAAAGAGATATAATAGAAGTCGTTAAGACTCTACTTGCTCTCAAAGACGGAAAAGGTGAGATAGACGACATAGATAACCTAAGCAATAGAAGAATTCGTTCTGTTGGAGAATTGGTTGAAAATCACTGCAGGGTTGGAATGTTCAGGTTGGAAAGGGCGATTCGCGAAAAGATCGCAAATGTAGATATCGATAATTTTGTTCCAAGCGACTTTATAAACTCAAAGCCCCTTGTGACAGCTGTGAGAGATTTCTTTCTAACATCGCAGCTATCGCAGTTCATGGACCAGACGAATCCTCTTTCTGAGGTTACTCACAAAAGGAGGCTCTCTGCTCTTGGCCTCGGAGGTCTCTCTCGTGAAAGAGCTGGATTCGAGGTTCGAGACGTGCATCCAACTCATTATTCAAGGCTGTGCCCTATCGAAACTCCAGAAGGTCAGAATATCGGTCTTATAAATTCGCTTGCTTCGTATGCCCAGATAAACAAATATGGGTTCATAGAAGCGCCGTATAGAAAAGTAGTGAATTGCAAAGTGACTGATGATGTTGTTTATATAACGGCTACTGAAGAATATAAACACATTATTGGGCAAGCCAATATTGCTGTTGACGAAGAAGGGAATATTAAGGACGATCTTGTTATATGTAGGAAGCAGGGCGAAGTCGTCAGGCAGCCGAAATCTGAAATTTCTCTGATAGATGTTTCGCCCAAGCAAGTCGTTTCTGTTGCGGCAGCTCTTATTCCGTTTCTTGAAAACGATGACGCTACGAGGGCGCTGATGGGGTCCAACATGCAGAGGCAGGCAGTTCCCCTTCTGCGTTGCGAGGCACCGTTGGTCGGGACTGGCATGGAGGCCATTATAGCTAAAGATTCTGGTTCTTCTGTTGTCGCAAAAAGAAGGGGGATCGTAAATTATGTCGATGCCAAAAGAATAGTCGTTAAAGTGGCAGACAGAAGACAAACTGGAGCTGATGTATATAATCTCCTTAAATTCCAATGTTCGAACATGGGGACATGTATAAATCAACGTCCTCTTGTTAAAGTAGGCGATAAAGTTAATGCAGGTGATATTATTGCTGACGGCCCGTCGACAGACAACGGAGAATTAGCTCTTGGGAGAAACATGTTGGTTGCGTTCATGTCGTGGCAAGGATATAATTATGAAGATTCAATCGTTTTGTCAGAGAAAGTCGTCAGGAATGATGAATTAACATCAATTCACATTGAAAGCTTCGAAGTGCTGGCTAGAGATACGAAACTTGGAAACGAAGAGATAACGCGGGACATTCCGAATATAGCCGATGAAGCTTTGAGGAACCTCGACGAATCTGGAGTGATTTATGTTGGATCCGAGGTTAACCCAGGGGATATCTTGGTAGGGAAGGTAACTCCAAGAGGGGAGACGGCGATGACCCCAGAAGAAAGGCTCCTCAAAGCCATCTTTGGAGAAAAATCCTCTGATGTCAAGGACAGTTCATTTAGAGTTCCGCCAGGAATTTCTGGCACAGTTGTTGAAGTAAGAATCCTGATAAGAAGGGGTGTTGAGAAGGATGAGAGAACGATTGCCATTGAAAGGCAGGAAATTGAAGATCTGGCGACTGACAGGGATGATGAAAAGAGAATTCTTGAAGTTACGTATGCTTCCCACATCAAAGATATTGTTATAGGTCAGGCTCTTGCCGATAGTTTCTATGGAATTGCGAAAGGCACAGTTCTGACGGAGGAGCTTATAGACAGTTTTTCGTATCACCAAATGAAAAAAGTTCGAATTGTGGATTCGACTCTTCAGTCTGAAATTGATTCGCTGTGCGAGCGCTGCGAAAGCAAACTAGAGAGGGTTCAGCAAAGTTTCGAGAGAGGCGCAGAGAAGCTCAGAAAGGGGGACGACCTGCCACCTGGTGTTCTGAAATTGGTGAAAGTTTTCGTCGCTAATAAAAGGAAAATACAGCCGGGAGATAAGATGTCTGGGCGTCACGGAAATAAAGGAGTCGTTTCAAAGGTCCTTCCGATTGAGGATATGCCATACTTGAAAGATGGAACTCAGGTTGACATCATCCTGAATCCTCTCGGCCTCCCGTCCCGTATGAATGTTGGGCAGATTTTGGAAACTCACCTCGGCGCGGCAGCAAAAAAAATGGGAGAAAAAATTCAAAAGCTACTCGATGATTATAGGTCTAAAGAAGGAACTATGAAAGAGTTGAAAGACTTTATTGTTCAGATATACGATGATCCAGAGGATAAGAAAGATATAAGGGCATTTACAAATGCTGAATTCCTAGAGCTGGCTGAGAATCTGAAAAAGGGGATCCCTGTTGCAACTCCTGTGTTCGATGGAGCAAAGCTAGGACAAATTGAGGACGAGCTCGAAAGGGCTGGCCTTGATAAGTCTGGCCAAGTGACCTTATATGATGGCAGAACTGGGCTTCCATTTGACAGAAAAGTCACCGTGGGAATGAAATATATTCTCAAGCTTCACCATCTTGTTGACGATAAGATTCATGCGAGATCGGTTGGGCCATACAGTCTCGTTACGCAGCAGCCCCTCGGAGGGAAGGCCCAATTTGGAGGACAAAGGTTTGGAGAGATGGAGGTTTGGGCTTTGCAGGCATACGGAGCAGCGTACACACTTCGGGAGATGCTCACAGTTAAATCAGATGATGTCAAGGGACGCGCCAAGATATACGAGTCTATTGTCAAGGGGGAAAATAATGTCGAGCCGGAGAGCCCAGAGTCGTTTAATGTTCTTGTCAAGGAACTTCGATCTCTCGGATTAAATATGTCTTTTCTTAGTAGTTCGAAAGATGATATCGTGATGGATGAATAAGTGGAGTTTTCTGTATCTATGAAGCTATTTTGTTATGACTTTCTCGAGAATTTTAGATACGATTGCATTCCTATTGGGGTTGTTGATAACATCATCGGCTGTATTATTGGCTATACTATTACAAATATGAAGGAGAAATTATGAGAAACTTTCCTAGAAAACTTCCCGCTAACAAAGAAATTGTTGTCGATGACTTCGACGCTATAAGAATTTCTGTCGCTAGCCCAGAAGAGATTCGCTCGTGGTCCTATGGCGAGGTTAAAAAGCCAGAAACAATAAACTACA
>JAIROR010000053.1 GCA_031257415.1 Holosporales bacterium
CGTTTTGCAAAACCCCTATTCTGTTGAATAATCTATTTTACTATAACGAAAATGTTTCACGTGAAACATTTGCTGCTCAAAGATTGATGAATACACTCGTAATCGGGCCCAATTCAATAGTCTCTTATAAGATGGTGGCGTTCAAGAACTTAAAAATCTGTAATTTTAAAATTGGAATAATCAGAATGAAATCAATTCAGAAGCGGCACGTATACCAACCAGATCGGCTCAATTTTATAAAACTATTGTTTTCCTTCAGAAACCCAGCGGATCCTAGATCCTCTCACATGCATACACATGTATTCAAGAAGTGCGTGCGCCGCGGTCCTCATATCGCAATCATCTTGCTTGTGATGATGAGGAGGGGAAGCAAGTGCGGCCTGCCCCGATTGGAATGATTGTATTCGAAATTAATTTTAGAAAATCGCGATCATGCGAGGCAATAATGACAGTGATTCCAGAGTCGTTGTTCACCTTATTCAACAGTGAGGCAACTTCTTCACCCGTGGCTTGGTCGAGCCCAGACGTTGGTTCGTCGCAAAGCAATATGCATGGCTTCATCATCATGCTCCTCGCGAGGGCCACCCTCTGCTTCTGGCCACCGGAAAGAGCGGCCGGGTAAGCAGCTGCCTTGTGGCCTAGCCCCAGTTTCTGCAATATTTGCATTGCCTCGTTCTCGATGTGGCTTTCCGCCTCTCTCTTGTCAATTATTCCCGAGTTCGAAACGGAAGCAAGCGACCTGATAAGTGGAGCAAAGGTCAGATTCTTTAAAACTGTCATATGCGGAAATAATTGAAAATCCTGAAACATAAAGCCAGTTCTACCGTATTTCTCTATCTTTCCCGAATCTATTGCTTCCAGCCCCTGTATGCAGCGCAGCAACGTGGACTTGCCCCCGCCGGAAGGACCAACTATTCCGATAATGCTTCCTCTCTGGACTTCAATGTTTATCGTATCCAACACCTTTACGTTATGGAAAGACTTGCACACATCAATGAGTCTAAGTATACACATGTCGTTTTTCAATTTTCCGTCCTATCCATTCGATAATCATAACAAGCGCATAGTAGTATACGCCAGCTATACACAGAGGCAAGAAGTATTCATAATTCTCCGCAGCAACCGCCTGGGCACTCCTCATGATATCCATACCGCCTATAATTCCTATTATGGCCGTTTCTTTCATCAGCGCCACGGCTTCATTTACCAGAGCCGGCAGGATATTGAGCAATACCTGAGGAAAGATTACTCGTTTCCACATATGATATTTCGGAATCTCAAGCGTTTGACACGCCTCAAATTGCCCCTTCGGCAAGCTATTGATTCCAGATCGAAATATCTCTGAGACGTAGGCGGCGCTATTAATACCGAATGTTATAATCCCAGCCGATAAAACGCTTAATCTTATCCCAGTAATGCTGGCGGAGGTGAAATAAATTATGCTGAGCTGCAGGAGGACAGGCGTCCCTCTCAGCACCGAAATTACTCCACTCACCAGAGGCCCTCCAATCTTTGTCCTTCTAAAGATTGAAAAAGCGCATCCCAAAGCAAGCCCAATCAGGAAGGCCCCGGCAAGCAGCCCCAGGGTCAGAAAGACTCCGGAGCCTATGAACTTAAGACACTTTATGAGATCAATCATTTAGCTTCCACTTTTTCTCCAGTTTTTCTAATTCGCCGCTTTCCACGAGCTGGGCCAAAACCTTATTGACTTCCTTGACGAGAGGAGAACCTTTGGCAAATGCTATTGAAAACCCATCACTACCCTCAAGATCATCAACAATAATTGAATGCGCCAATTCTTTATTTTTATTGGCAAATTCTCTAGCGCTCACTGAATCCATAAGAGCTCCGGCCGCATGCCCTGCCTTCACTGCTTCAGCTGTTTGATTCATACTATCCATGGATACCACCTGTGCTTTGGCATTATCTTTCAGCCACTTTTCAGGAATCGAACCCAGCTGAGAAGCTATTTTCTTGGTTCCAATTTGTTCGGCAGTTTGAATTGGGCTGTCTTTTCTATGCAAGAGCGCCAAGCTTTCTTTGTAATACGGGCTCGAAAAATCATAATTTTTCTTTCTTTCTGCGGTCGCTCCGAGAGCCGAAATGGCCGCCTCGATTAATCCATTTTGAACAGAAACCAAGATAGAACTGAGAGCAATATCTTTAAATTCAGCTCGCTTACCTAGTTTCTCAGCGATTAATTTAGCGAGATCGATATCGAACCCTATCATTTTGCCATCCTGGATAAATTCAAATGGAGGATAATCAGCACACGTCCCAAACATCAACACGTTAGCATCACGTTTCTCATCATCCTTACATCCTGGCAACAGACAAGCCAACAATAGTACGCAAACGTTCAAAAATCTTTTTGCATTCAAAAACTTTTTTATGTTCAAAAATCCTCTCGACTTCAAAAACCTATTCAACATGGTGCTCACGTAAAAAAAACAAAACCCCACACTTATAGTATACAACAAAACAGCGTACAGAAGCAATACACAATATGAGACTATTGAATAATATGTCTCATGCCGACCCTTTTGAATCCCCCTATTCTGCAGGATAATCTCTTTTACTATGACAAAAATATTTTACGAGAAATATTCACCACTCAAAAATTGATGAACACACTCGTAACCGGGCCCATTTAACAGTTCCAATATACTGTTGGTGGCAACATATAACAAAATCGCGACCCCCAGCAACTTCAGGAAACCACACGCCCCAAAAGACAGCCGCACACTCCAAAGGACAGCCGAAGAGGTTGCTGGTTGTAAAGGACATTCAAAAGACTGCCCGTGGCTGAGAAAGCCCATGTCGATGATCCAGCGAGCAATGGGACGCTATTTCAGCCCGAGGAAACCGCCAACCTCTTGC